>DATDSP010000042.1:0-5062 GCA_035291205.1 Candidatus Nanoarchaeia archaeon
TATGCCTTACCTAGCTTGTCAACGGGGCGAAAGACGTTGCGGGAACGCAGAGCCTGAGAATAAAACACCGAACAGCGAGGACGATGCTGGCGAGCGAAGCGAGAGGGTTTCATATTAGCCGAATTTGCTGTTTGACAATTATTATGATACTGGAATTGATTTGTCAAAAACTGCCAGTCAAAGACCGAGTGAAAAATTTCTGACATTTTGCTTCTATAATAGAGGCCAATAGTTTTTAATATAATTTTTCCTCTATTATATACTAGAATATACTAGAAAACTAACAAATAATATTAAATGTCAGAAATTGCTCTTGACGTGATCTGCTATGCTTCAACATGCAGTAAAGACGAGCAATTTCTGAGCATGCTCAAAAACTCCGCCACATGCTCCGCACTTCAGTGCGGAGTTTTTGACATCAAGTAAGAATTTAACCAGAAATTTTCCTCGTCTTTAATTTTGATTTATTCTTAATATTTTGAAATTATTTCGGATTTTAATTTGTTTTCCAGACGATTTGCACCACCATATTTTTTTATTTTGGTTTGGTTGAATGAATTTCGATTTTTTCTTCGATAATAATTATAACAAGCTCAACAATACATTTTGATGGAGCTTTCGCGTGTCTGACATTTGACGCGCCATTTCAAATCAGAGATATTGGCGGTTCAGCGTACAGCAATTCCCCAGTTATTTCAGCGGAGCACAATATCTCTGATGTTTTGTCAAAACGAGGTGGGATTATGAAAAAAATAAAAAGAATGGTTAGGATAAATTGCAAAGAAAATTGTCAAAAATTTTTCTTTTTCATTTGTGCATTGTTTTTTTTATTTTTCCTTAGCTTAAAATCTGTGATTTCAGCAGTTGACAACAGCAATGTTGTAATAAGCCATGTTCTGTATGATCCTGAGCAGGGTGTTGGAGAAGCTGTTGAAATTTACAATCCCTCCGGCAATGATATTGACATAACTGGCTGGACTCTTGCAACCGAGGCATCTGCCAGAGATTCAACAATCCCTCAAGGAACAATTCTGAGCGCAAAGCAATTTTATTTAATTGCAGACTTAAACTGGTCGCAGACAAAAAAAACATACTGGCCGAATGCCGACCATGAAGAAACAATAACCCTTGCAAATTCTGATTCAGGTATAGCATTGCGCGACAACAGCAATCTTACTGTTGATGCAGTCGGATGGGGAGATCCATTGTTGATACAGAATAATCTGTATGAGGGAACTCCTTTTTACTCGGGCTTGGCAGTTCCGGGCAGCAGCATACAAAGAAAAATCATAGAAGGTGCAATTGATACTGACAATAACACTAAGGATTTCTATCTTGACACCCCAAGTCTAAGAAACAGCCAGTCATCAACTGATAAATCCGGACTGGCTGATTCCAATAATGTTCTTCTCTCTTTTACTCTGTCAAACTCAAATCCGGCAATAAATTCAGTCGAAATCCAGGATGAAAATCCAATTATTCCGGGCATTCAGGTAAATCCTCTGCCAGGTGCCTCAAGAAAAATCAATTTTTCCGTAGTTGCGACTGATGAAAATGGTGCAGATGACATAAAAAATATAACATTTAAGTTAAACAACAAAACTCCCAGCGCAGTCAATATAGTCAAAAATGAAATTATAAATTCAACAGCAAAAAGATTTACAGGAAGTCTTGATATGAATTTTTATGATGCCCCATCAAATTACACTTTAGAAATTTCTGCTTACGACGCATCTGGATCAGGCCAAAAAAATATATCATTCCAGTATATGCCCGCCATCGGCATACAGACAGATGCACAGGAAATAAATTTTACTGCAGTGCCGGGCAAATTCAATGTAATTGCAGGAGACAAAGACATCACAACAAAAGACAAGCTGACAATCCAAAACATAGGAAATGTGAATTTTGATGTTGTTCTCTTTGCCTCAAATTTTTCTGATTCAGCAGGCAGAATTGTTGAAGGCAGTTATCTTAACTATACTCTCGAATCTGAGAATTTCAATTCATTGCTTTCAGGAAGTGCGACAGCAGGAGAACTGAAAAGCATCAACCTGCAGTTTGGAGAAAGCTCGCTCAACGAAATCACTCTCGGGTTGTTCGTTCCTCAGGGACTTAAAAATTCCAGGTATACAAGCAGGCTTTCAATATACGCAATCGCGCGATAATTCGCGTGTTGCGAGGCTGTAAGATGGCTGGCAAAAAATTGATTTTAATTTTTGTTTTTCTTCTCAGCACCTCTTTATTTCCGCACACAGCTTTTGCTCTCAGTCTGGGGGTTGTTCCTGACAAGATTGAGGTTGTTTTGGACAGAAATTCCTGTGTTGCGCAGGAGCTGACTCTGAATAATCCCTCCAACAAGACAGTTTATTATTCTTTTGAAAAAAATGACTTCTTTAAATTCAGTAATTTGACCGGGAAAATAAACAGGTTTGGAATTAAAAAAATCAGCTTTCAGATTTGTTCACACGGCAAAACTGCCGGCAATTACACCGCATTTATTTTTGTGAGAGCTTCTAATAAAATCTCGAAATCAGGAAATGAATTCTCAGCAGGAATAGGGATTAAAGCAGAAATAAGGATACACGATTCTCTGAATCAGGGAGAGAATGTTTACAAAGATGCCGAAGGGACTGATGTTTACGGTGATGATGCAGATAAGGATGAAATGCCTGAAAAATACAGCATCAAGACCGCAGGCAGAATGCAGGACTCATCAGGACAGGGATTAAAGATTTTCATTTCAGTTGTTTTTCTGTTGATTTTTGGAATTTTATTCTTGTTCGTGTTGTTGAGAAAATCCGGCAATAAAAAATCAAGAACGCAGATTTGTGGAAATCGCATTAGAAAATGGAAGAGAAAGACATGATTGTGCTGTCAATTATTTGCATCATTGCAGGGCTTTCAGGTATTTTGCTTTTTTCATCGAAGCATAACTCAATGGAAGCAGAGTATGAGTTTATTGAGGGCAGGGTATTGAGTGCAAAAAACAACAGATTTTACACAGCAATAAACCTGACATACTGCACAACAAAAAAGGTTTCGATTGAAAAAAAAGACAAGGACTTTGTGAAAACCCTTGCTGGGAAAAATGTGAGGATGAATATAGTCAACAATGGAGGGTTTGATGATTGCAAGGCTGATGGAAAAAAAATTCTGTTTTCAAAGAATGTGCAGATATTGGATGTTGCGAGCAGAAGAAGTTGATTGAAGATCGAACATTGAACATTGAAGATTGGTGGGAATTATGAGTGCGGCATATTTTCTGGAGCTGACTGCAGTGATTTTTTCAGGAATTTTTGTTGGAGTTATCACAGGCTTAATTCCCGGCCTGCATGTAAATCTGGTATCAGCAATTGTCCTTTTTTATTCTCCCGCATTTTTCTTTACTGTAGGTTTGGAAAAACTGGCGGTGTTTATTTTTGCAGTTGCTGTAACACACACAATTGTTGATTTCATTCCAACAATTTTTCTTGGAGCTTCTGACAACGAAAATAACATAAGCCATCTTCCAGGGCACAGGCTTCTGCTCAAAGGAAAGGCGAAGAGGGCAGTAATGCTGTGCATCTCAGGATGCCTGATTTCTGCTGTGCTGATAATTTTTCTTTCAGCCCCTCTTTTCAGCCTGACATCTTTCCTGTATGGGAAAATACGAGGACTGGTTGCAGTATTGCTGATGCTTATTTCAGCATTATTCATCCTCGGCGAGAATACTATAAGAAAAAAAATTCTGGCTTTTGTCATATTTATAGTTTCAGGAGCATTCGGTGTTATTGTGCTGAATCTCAATATGGGCAATCCACTGCTTGCCATGCTTTCCGGATTGTTTGGAGTCAGCGCACTGCTTTCAAGTCTTAATTCGTCCCCAGTCATTCCAAGGCAGAGTGGAGATAAATTTAATATCGAGAACAGCAAATTGGTGAGAATATCACTTGCCGGAATTGCCAGTTCTGCACTGGTTTCCATTTTGCCTTCTCTTTCAGCCTCGCACGCAACCCATCTTGGAGCAAAAACCACCCAGCTAAAAAATTATAGCAAAAATCCTGATGAGGAAGATGAAAATTTCCTGATTCTGACAGGAAGCGTCTCCATGGCTGTAACATTAATGGCGGTTGTTACAGCTGTTGCAATACACAAAGCAAGAAATGGAGCGGTTGTTGCAATGGAGAAGCTTGCTGTACTCAATTTTGATTTTGTGGTTCTGCTGATATTTTCCCTGCTTATTGTCTTGGGATTTTCTGTTTTAGGCGTTATTCTCCTGAGCAGAATTTTTTTAAACATAATATCAAGAATTGACTACAGGAAATTATGCCTGTCAATAATTTTTATGCTGTTCTCAATCATTTTCTATTTTGACGGGTTGATGGGAATCATTGTGCTGTTTACTGCGACTGCAATAGGCACTCTGGCATTGCTTTTCAGGGTAAAGAGAAACACAACAATGGCCTGCCTGATTGTTCCTGTGATATTTTACTTTTTGTAATTTTTTTTAAATTTATGATACTTCTTATTTTTATTCTTTTTCTCTTTCAGAATTCTTCTTTTGCCTGCCAGTCACATAAACATGGCCATTTTCAGAAGTAACATCAATGTGCTCAAGGTCATTTATCACAAGGTCATTTCCTGCAAGCAGGTAATCGACATTAAGTTCCTTGATTAATATTTTGTGGGCTGTGAAGTCCAAAATTTTCTTGGGAATTTTTCCAGAGGTATGGGGATTATTGATGTCAAACAATGAAACAAAGCAAGGCCTGTCTTCGATGTCATCGCTGAATTTTTTCTTCCTTCCAATGATTATACTCTTTGTTTTGTACTTCATCGTATTCCTTGATATAAACTGGCTTTTTATAAATGTATCTTTTTTTTGATGCTGTCAAGTTAAGTGGGAAATCTGAATTGGCAAGTCTCTCGCAAAGCCATGCTTTGCTCCAACGTCTTTCGCCCCGTTGACAAGCGAGGTAAGGCATAAAGCCTTACTTCGTGGCACGCCCAATAGCAAGCAAGCCACGAACAGTGCAGCTGAACAACGTGAATGCTGCACAACTTTTGGTCAAGCTTTTTG
>DATDSP010000043.1:0-3504 GCA_035291205.1 Candidatus Nanoarchaeia archaeon
AATTTTATGGAATGGAATATTGATGACAAGAGACTTAACCAAAAATATGTAGGAGCAGAATCATATCTAATAGAAAATGGGAAAATAACAAGGCCTGTGAAAATGCCTGTTCTTGAAATACAGACCCCTGTTCTTTACAGATCAATAGATGCTGTTGCAGATAATGTTGAATATCACGCCGGAACCTGCGGAAAAGGTGAGCCGATGCAGGGAATTCCTATTTGGCTTGGGGGTCCAAGCTTGCGAATAAAAAATGTGAAAGTCAGATGAGAGAGTGATATGTGCATGTGTATTATACATGTGACCTATCCTTATAGGTATTATGTGCATTTGGTATTATGTGCATTTATGTATTACCTGTATTGATTGTGGTGAAAAATGAAGGAAATAATTGATTATGCTGTTAAAAAATTTGTGCGGAGTGGAGCAGATGATGTTGTTGCAACAATGGCAAGCAACAGGACAAACCAGATAAAATTTGTCAACAGCAAGATAATTTCAAGCAATGAATGGGATTCTGTTGATGCGTCATTTTTTGTGACATTCAATAAGAAAGTCATAATGACTTCATTGAAAAATTTGACAAAAAAAAGCGCTGATGAGACTGTAAAAAAGGTTGTTTCGTTTTCAAAAAATGCCGTGCCAAACAAGGAATACAATGGAATCGCTGAGGGGCCTTTCAAGTACAAAAAAATTGAGGATGTTTATGATAAAAAAATAATGATGCTTGAAGAAAAAACTGCTGACATAGTTAATGATTCAACAAATGTGGCGATGAAGAATGGTGCGAAAAGATGTTCGGGAGTTTTAGAAACCCAGTATGACAGGACTTATCTTGTTACAACAAACGAAGTCAGGGCAGAAGATGAAGGAACAAGAATTTATTTCTCAATAAGATCCTTCACAGACAAAAATGCTTCAGGGCATAAGGTTGCTGTTTCAAGGATGCTGAAATACTTTAATCCTGAAAAAACAGCAGATGAATCAGCAGAGATTGCTGTTATGGCAAAAAATCCTGAACATATTGTTGCGGGAAAATATGACATGATATTTGCACCGCTCCCGTTTGCAAACATAATAGAACATCTTGGTTCGGGAGCGTCTATATTCTCTGTTGAATCCGGGTTATCCTGCCTGAATGGGAAGCTTGGTAAAAAAATTGCACCTGAAAAATTCGCTTTGACTGACGATGGAACCTTGAGGAATGGAATTTATTCTGCAAAGTTCGATGCAGAGGGTGTTCCAACACAGAAAAACCCCCTTATTGAAAAAGGTGTTCTAAAAACATATCTTCATAACACATCCACGGCAAAAAAATATGGGGTTAAAACAACAGCAAACGCAGGGCTTATTTCGCCTGCTCCTCATAACCTTGTAGTTGGAAAAGGCGGGCTGAAAAAAGAAGAGCTGATTGCTGGAATGAAAAAAGGAATTTATGTAACAAACATATGGTACACAAGATTTCAGAATTACAGCACAGGAGATTTCTCAACACTGCCAAGAGACGGGTGCTTTCTTGTTGAAAATGGAAGAATAATCAAGAGCATAAGGAACATAAGGATAAACGAAAACCTTTTAAACATGATGGCAAATATCTCCCAGATTGGTAGTGACTTAACTGCCATAAAGGGATGGGAGGTTGAAACCCCTGTTGTGCTTCCCCACATCATTGTAAGGAATGTCAGCATAACAAAGCCTGAAGAGGTAAAAGATGCCGATTGAAAACACGGAAATTGATGATCTCACTTTTGGATATCACACTGAAATAAACCAAATTGAAGAAGAGAACAAAATACTCAAAGATACAATTACCCACTTAAAAAATGAGCTTAACAGATTTCAAAAAACGCCCCTTCTTGTTTGCGAAGTCAAGGATGTTCTTGACAGATGCGCCCTAATAAGGCTTCCAAATGGAAACGAATTTTTTGTTGAGATCGCAGGTAATGTTGAAAAAATAAAGCCGGGAGACACTGTTCTTGTAGAACAGAAAAACCTTACTGTTGTGAAAAGAATTCCTATCTCAAAAAAATTTAATGTTGAAAAATTCGTGATAATCGAAAAGCCAAAAATAAGCTGGAAGGACATAGGAGGCTTGGAACAGCAGGCAGAAGAAATAAGAGAAGTCATAGAACTGCCGTTAAAGAAACCTGAACTTTTTAAGAAAGTGGGAATACATCCTCCAAAAGGAATACTTCTTTACGGCCTCCCGGGAACAGGAAAAACAATGCTTGCAAAAGCAGTTGCAACATCAACAAATTCAACATTTATCGAGCTTGTAGGCTCAGAGCTTGTTCAAAAATTCATAGGAGAAGGAGCAAAGCTCGTCAAAGAAGTTTTCCAACTTGCAAGAGAAAAAGCGCCATCAATAGTTTTTATTGATGAAATAGATGCTCTTGCTGCAAAAAGAATAGACTTGGGAACTTCGGGAGAAAGGGAGGTTCAGAGGACGTTCATGCAGCTTCTTGCTGAAATTGACGGTTTTAAACATCTTGGAAATGTAAAAATAATTGCATGCACAAACAGAAAAGACATCCTTGATCCAGCGGTAACAAGGCCTGGAAGGCTTGACAGGCTGATTTGTGTTCCTCTGCCAAACAAAGACGGCTTAAGAGATATTTTTGGAATACATACAAAAGAAATGAGCCTTGATGAAAATGTTGATATTGAAAAAATAATTGCGACAATACAGGACTTCTCAGGAGCAGAAGTTAAATCAGTATGCACCGAAGCAGGATATTTCGCAATAAGAAACAACCGCACAAGAGTAGTGCATGATGATTTTGTGAAGGCGGTTTCGAAAGTTAAATTTGCAGAAGAATCTGATGGAAAGGATTACCTGAAGATGTTTGGATGAGAAGATTTTTATGCTGTCGTTTTTTTCTGGTTCTATGAAAGATAAAGTTCTGGTAACATCGTATGTAAATCCTGACTTAGATGGAATTGCTTCTAGTTATGCGTATGCTGAGTTGCTGAGGAAAACTGGAATTAATGCTGTGGCTGGGATTTTTGGGAAGCCTCATACTGAAGCTGAGTTTGTGTTTTCAAAAATTGATGTTAAATTGATGAAAGGTGATAAGTTAATCAAAGCCTGTGATGGGGTTGTTTTAGTTGATGTAAGTTCTGCACATAATATGTCAAAAAAAATAAATCCAAAAAAAGTTGTGGAAATAATTGACCACAGAGAACAAAAAGCCCGGGATTTTCCAAATGCAAAAATGCAAATTGAACGGGTTGGGGCGTGCGCGACGCTTATTGCAGAAAAATTTTACGATAAAAAAATAAAAATATCAAAAGAATCTGCTTTGTTTTTATATTCTGCAATTGTTTCCAACACTATCAACTTTAAAGGAAGGGTCACCACAAAAAGGGATAAAAACCTTGCAGAATGGCTTAAGCAATTTTTTGAGATGCCCAAAAATCACGTTTATGAGATGTTTAAATACAAATCGAAAATTGGCTCGTCCTTAAAGCGGTTTATGATTCAAGACTTTAAAGTTATATACT
>DATDSP010000044.1:0-16585 GCA_035291205.1 Candidatus Nanoarchaeia archaeon
ATGCTCGCAATATTGATGGCAACTACAGACCTGCCAATGCAGATTTCCCACTTAACTTGACAGCACCTTAAAATTATAAAAATTAAAATAAAAAAACAAGAGATAGACAAAACAGAACTATTATTTAGAAATAGTATGTGAATAGTATGTGATTAGTGCAATAAAATCCAAAACCACTAAAAAACCTCAAAAATGGCATACAACACTCTATATTACATTTTTGCAAGCATCATTATAGTGAGTTTAGTCTCTTTTGTCGGCGCTCTTGCACTTTTCTTTTCCAGCAAACACCTTAACCAGTTGTTGATTTATCTTGTGAGCTTTTCAGCAGGCGCACTGCTGGGAGATGTTTTTATTCACCTTCTTCCTGAGACAGCCAGCACAGGATTCGGCATTTCTTCATCGTTATATATTCTTTGCGGGATAGTAACCTTCTTCATTGTTGAAAAGTTTATTCACTGGAGGCACTGCCATCTTGGCCATACTGAAGAGCACAAGCATTCTATAGTATATATGAATCTCATAGGAGATGGCGTTCATAATTTCATTGACGGCATGATAATAGCAGGAAGCTATATTGCAAGCATTCCTCTTGGCATAGCAACAACCCTTGCAGTAGTATTTCACGAAATTCCACAGGAGCTTGGAGATTTTGGGATTTTGGTTCATGGAGGGTTCACAAGGAAAAAAGCCCTGATGTTTAATTTTCTTTCAGCCCTCACAGCGTTTCTTGGGGCCCTGTTTGCAGTATTCCTCAACAGCAGAATAGAGCAGTTCACAGTCTTCCTTATTCCATTTGCAGCAGGGAGCTTCATTTACATAGCAGGCTCTGACCTTATTCCAGAGTTGCATAAAGAACCAGAACTTGGAAAATCATTAGGACAGCTTTTTGCATTGTTACTGGGAATTGTGGTTATGATTGCATTGATTTATGTAGGCTGATTCTTCAAAAAACTTAAAAACACAAACTATTTCCTGTTCTTTATGACTCTTCTGTTCAAGGAAAATATGATTCTGGGTAACGAAGAAAGCCCAACATCAATATGCTGTCTCTGGGCTATGAAGGAAAACTATTCAAAAATTGACAAAAAACTTTACAGGTTCACAGGAAATCTCTATTCTTTTGAGGGAATTAACATTCTTCTGAGAAACATTTTCTTGAACCCTTCAATAAGAAACATAATTGTTGTCGGTCCTGATCTTAATGGAACAGGAGAAACCCTGCTGAATTTCTTCAAAAACGGCGTTGATGAAAACAACAAAATCATCGGAAGCAACTTCATCATCCAAAACAACATAGGCAAGGAATATCTTGAAAAGCTTAGGCAGAATGTCAAGATTTATGATTTTCGGAAATCCTCAATTGTAGAACTTGAAAAAAAGCTTCAGGAGTTAAGCATAAAAGCAGTGTCATTTATGGATGAAAAATCCTTCCCTGAAATAAAGCTGGAAGTAGAAACATTGCCCTGCGAAAAATCAGGATTCATAATAAGGCAGAAAACCATTGCACATGCGTGGCTTCAGATTCTTGACACAATACTGAAATTCGGAGAAATAAAAAAAACACCTTTTGGAATGAAGCAGAAAGAAATCCTTAATGCATTGGTGGTTGTTGATGCAGAAGACAAATCAATAGAAGAGTGGCTGAACTTCACGGATGAAGAACTTCAAAAATACCTGCCAACAATACTGACAGCAGAAAAGCCGGCAACAATACACTACACTTATGGCTCAAGAATATTCAGGAAGGAAGACAAGTTTGACATTGATCAAGTAACGAGTGCAATAAACGAGCTGAGAAGCGATCCTCATTCAAGAAGAGCAGTTGTCTTTACTTGGCGTGTTGATGAGGATATGACATCAAAACAACCTCCTTGCCTGACTCAAATCACATGGAACATTCAGGAAGGAAGGCTTTTTCAGACCGTTGTTTTCAGAAGCCACGACATGTACGCTGGTTGGCCTATGAATCTTTTTGCACTTCGAAAACTTCAGGAAAAAGTCTCTTCTGAATTAATCATTCCTGCAGGGCCATTGACTTGCCTTTCACAATCAGCGCACATTTATGAGAACAACTGGAAAGAAGTTGATGAAGTGCTGAACAAATACTATGTTCACAACAGAAAGTTCAACATTTTCACACTAGATCCAAGAGGTTCTTTTGTGGTAAACATTGTTGATGGAGAAATAACTGTCCAGCACTACACAACAAATTCCGTGAAAACAAGCTACTTCTTCAGGGGAAAAAACATAAAAGAAATATTTGGCCAAATAATGAATGCCAATCTCATTTCAAGACTGGACCACGCATACTATCTTGGAAGGGAATTGAGAAAAGCATACGAATGCATCAGGCACAACAGGGAATACAAGCAGGATAGTGAGAATTGATTGGTATTTGACAATGTCTTAGTCGTTCTCCACTCTCGGAGCGAGAATGAAAACAAGCTGAACCCTGTTAACAGCCTTGTACTCCAATCTTAGAGGATAGTCCTTGCTGAATTGTATTGAAACATTGTCAGAAAGCTTCGAGCCTCCAATCATTTTTTTAAGGTATTCGATTGAGTATTTTGACTTTGATTTTTCCTTGCAGTCAACTTTTGTGTCTTCAGACTCCTTTATCTCTATCTTCGCCTTGTTCAGGTCTCCCTCTGCTTGGATAACAAATTTCTTTGGCTCAGCAAAAAAAGTGACAGATTCAGCGACGATGTCAGCATCCTCGATTGCGCTGTTCAGCGTAGAGGCATGAGTTCTTATTGTTGTATTAAACTCCAGATTGGGAATTTTCTGCTCCTTTTCCTCAACATCAATTATTGGAATGCTGAAAGTCCTGACAGACCTGTCCTTAAGTTGTATCTGAAGCTTGTTGTCTTCAGTAATTTCGAGAGTCAGAACATCACTGGGAGACGCCCTCTTAAGTATCTGCTTTAAGTTGTTGAAATTTATTGAAATCTCAGTCTCTTCGTCAACGTCATACTCGGTAAAACAGCTGCTTAAAAGTTTGTAAATAACCATTGCAACATTCGCAGGGTCCATTGCAACAAGCTCAATTCCGTCCCTTGTGACCTTGAACCTTCCTTCATTCACGAGTTCAGAAATTATTGAAATGCTGTCCTTGAGATATCTCGGTTCTGCAAGTGTAAGTCTCATCATTAACCCCCTAAGATTTAGAAAAACCACTTAATCAAATATTTAAACTCTTCGTTTCTCTAAAATAATCATTGTTTTGGTATTGTGGCTCTCTGGCTGTTTTCAAGCAAAATAATATTCCCTCTTTTATATCCCATTTCCCTCGCGAGATCGTAAAGGGCAACTGTCTGGCTGGGATTTCCATGACCCGGCACAATATTTACGGGCCTCAAAATATTTATCAAATCCCTAAGATCTTCCCGAGCAGCGTGCCCTGAAATATGAATGTCCTTGAAAATTCTCACTTTGAAATTTTTCAATGAATCCTCCAGTTTTTCCCTGTTAGTCTTGTTTGTTTCAGTAGGAATCACATTGCAGGAAAAAACAACATGATCCTCATGATCAAATTTGAAATTGAATTTACCTTCAACCATCTTTGAAAGAAGTGCATTCTGTTCACCCTGATGTCCTGTGACAACAAGAAGATATTTGCCCTTGCCTGAAGCCATAATCTGCTTAAGCTTTCTCTTTATTTGGTTGGCATATTTTACAATTTCAATCTCCTTTGAAAACTTGACTATGCCTATTTTCTCAGCAGCAGCAACATACTTTGCAAGAGATCTTCCCATAAAAACAATTTTCCTATTAAGCTTTTTCCCAAGCTCAATTATAGACTTCAGCCTTGCTATGTGCGAGGAAAATGTTGTGACAATAACCGCCTTGTTCTTGTTGTTTGTTCCAATTAGAACGTCCTTCAGCATCTCCTTTGCAACAGATTCAGAAGGCATTTTCTTTGCATCGCCTGCATAAGTGCATTCGACTATAAGCAGAACAATTCCTTTCTCTCCAAGCTCATGAAGCCTCCTGAAGTTGGGCTCCCTGCCAAGAGTGGGGGACCTGTCAAACTTGAAATCAATAGCATAAACAATATTGCCATATTTTGTATGCAGGACAACCATAACTGCCTGCGGGATTGAATGAGTGACATGCACGAACTCAAGTTTTATGCTTTCAGAAATATTGTAATAAGAATTTGGGCTCAGTGTTTTTATTTTGTTGTGAAGCTTTATTTTTTCGTCCTGAACTGCCGCCTTTATAATTTCAGCAGTGAATGGAGTGCATATTATTGGTGAATTGAATTCATTGCTCAAATAAGGAATTGCGCCGCAGTGGTCAAGATGAGCATGAGAGGGCACAATTGCCTTGACATAAGGCTTCCAATCATCAATTTTTGAAATGTCAGGTGCTGCCTGCACTTCAATGAGTTTTTTCGGATCAACTTTTGTAAAGAACTCATCTTCAGTATAATGCACATAATTCTCCATATGGAGCCCCATATCAATTATCACAACTTCGTCATCTATCCTGACAGCAGTCATATTCCTTCCAACTTCATTGTAACCGCCGACTGCGCAGATTTGTATTCCCATGCAAAATAAAAAAATTCAATACTATTTAAAGTTTACTTTGACTATTTTTTAATCTTGACTAAGTGTCCTCGAAAAATAAAATCTCAATAAAATTTATAAAACTTCCCCCACTCTTAGCTTCTTGTGCGGTCATTTATTGCAGGGGTAGGAAAGTGGCCAAATCCGGCAGGCTCAAGAATTTGAGCGATGAGGCAAAGCTTTGCAATGCCAGTGAATTAAGAAACCTGTTCCCTTAGTGGGTTCGTGTGTTCGAATCACACCCCCTGCATTTAATTTCCAATCAAGAATATTAAGAGCAATAGTCTCTTAAGAGCAATAGTCTCGTAATATTTCCTTACTTTTTCACAATCACTTCTTGGTGAGGCCTTTTTTCATTTTCAGCTTCCACTTTTTGTTTTTCCTTCTGAATTCTTCAATTTCCTCAATCAGGAATCTCTTTCCGTAATTGATGTGTTTTATTCCTTTCTTCACCCCAGAAACAGTTTCAGTAACAACACCCTTCAACGGCTCTATTCCTACAAGCCTTACGAAAAGAGTTCTCTGGCCGATTGACTGCACAGGCCTAACCTCCTTAATATTAGGCAGTAGAGCCAATGATATGAGCAGCCTCAATATTGCAGAAATCAGGAATAGAATCTGAAGATTTGAATAGAAAATCCAGCTTGTTGTTATTTTTGTTGCAAGCAAAGCTCCAAGCAGGGCGCCTGAAAAAATGCTTATGCCCATCATCAGATTAAAGTAGCTCACAACCCTTGTTCTTTTCTGCGGAGTCACAGCATCAAGGGTGAAGTTTGAAGTGCTTAGGTCAAGGGCGGCCCAGACAAATCCTGAGAAAAACTCGACAAAAACAAGAAAATAAATATCCCGCGACACAAGCCAGAACAAAGGGATTATTGGAATGAGAAATCCCGCGATTGTGAAGATTTTCTTATTGCCATACCTGTCAATATATTTTCCCCAATAAGCCATTGCAAAGAAAGATGCAATGCTTGAAGCTGAAATAATTAATGTGTACGTCATAAAGTCCAGCTTTAAGTCCCTTAGCATGTAGACTGCAAAAAAAGGTCCTGAAATGCTTACTGCAAAAGCCATAAGGCATCTCCAAAGAACGAATTTTGAGAAATTTCTCGTTCTCATACCTTTGATGAAATCCCATACGCTGAAGTAAGACTCTTCTTCCTTTGCCTCATATTTTGGCTCGTGCATTCTGTTGAGAAAATAAACTGAAACAAGCCTTGCGATGCATGCTATCAGGAACAGAATTGTGAATGCAAGAAATATGTCAACTCTTGAAATCCTGCTCAGCAGGAATCCCCCTCCAAACACAGAAATGAAAGCGACAAGCCCTGTAATCCTGTTTCTCATCCCAAAATATTTTCCACGCTCATTTTCAGGAACTAGGTCGCCCATCATACTGCTCCAGGCAGGAGAACCAAATGAGCCGAAGAAAAAATAAAGAGTCACGAACAGAATAAAATAATAAATACTGAAATCCTTAACAAAGAATGGAATTATTATTATCGGAAGCCACATCAGCGCCTGCATTAATGCAGAGGCAACAATCACTTTTTTTCTGCTTCCAACCTTGTTGGTAACTTTTATTGTAGCGAGCTGGAATATTGAGCTTATAAGCCGGGGCAGTGATGAAAGAAGTCCTATCTGCGCATTGGTTGCATTGAGAACTTTTATTGCAAATGGGCTGATGTAGTTCTCGCCGAATCCGGTCATAACGGAAAAAAAAGAACCATCAAGAACAGAATATTTCAGGCTCTTATTTACTTTCTCTTCTTTTGTTTTTGTTTTTTTTGTTTTAATTCTGCTTTCAGCATTTTTTTCTTCGTTTTTCATAAAAAGACACAGAAAAAGAACCCTTTTTTAAAGCTTACTGATTCAAGAAAGTTTTCCAAGCTTCTCCTCAATCATCCTCAACTCTTCACCAAGCTTTTCAATCTCGTTTTTTCCAGCTTTTTTGATTTCTTTTATTTCTCCTGTTTCTTTAATCTCCTGTAGAGGATCAATTCTTTCTTCTCTCCTTTCAACTTTTTCTTTTTTCGGGGATTCCTCCATCATTTTTGTTTTTGGGAGGTCAAGCTTAAGCCTGCTGTTCAGCTTGTTTATCTCTCTTATCAGCTCCTTTAATTCGTGTATCTTTGACTGCTTTTTTGTTTTCACTTCTTTCAGTCTTTCGAGCCTCTGCAGAGTCTGAATCGCATCTTTCGAGGATTCCAGAATACTTCTCCTAAGCTCTGTTCCTTCTTTTATTCCTACATAAAACAAATCTTCATCGCGCTCTTTCATTTTTCCTCATATCTCAGGATTAAACAAAGTCTTGTCAACAAAGTCTAGTTTTCTCTCAACTTCCTCAATATTGTTGGTCCAATACTCAAGTTCAGTATCTTCCTGATTTTTCAGGCTCTGAATTTCGGCAAGAATCCTTTTCGCATCCGAAATCTTGCTTTTCAGAAGATTAACAGTGTCAAGAACATCGCGGTAATCCTCTATCCGCACGTATATTGGAGTTTCAGGCATTTTCAATCACCCTTTTCAAATATTGTTTTATCCAAAAAAATCAATTTTCTCTGAATATCTTCAACCCTGTCCTGATATTTTGCATTTGCTTTCTGCTTCTGCGATTCAATTTCCCCTATCTTCAGAATATGGGCTTCTGTTTCATTAAGTATTTTTCTTGCATCATTCACAGCATCAATTGACTTCTTGTAATCAGAAATATTCACGTATATCGGCCTGGCTTTCTTTATTTCTTCCATTTCCCTTTCAGAAAGAAGAGAAGGGGGTGGAAGAATTTTGGGGATAATAGGAGATGATGTTGCAGGCTTTTTTTTAAGTTCAAAAGAAGGTAATTCAGGAAGTTCAGGTAATTCCAAATTTTCTTCCTCAATGCCAGCCGGAGGTGCCGGAGGCAAGTCAAGAGTTTCCCTTTTCTTCAAAAAATCAAAAAAGCCCACTATTTTCCACCCCTTTTCAAGACGTAGTAAGGTATGGTAATTAAAAACTTTATGTAGTATTTTAAAATAGTAACAATAAAAATTCATATAGAAAAAATCCCTATAGAAAAATGTCAAAAACTCCGCACTGAAGTGCGGAGCATGTGTGCAGAGCATGTGGCGGAGTTTTTGAGCATGCTCAGAAATTGCTCGTCCTTACTGCGCGCTGAAGCATCGCAGATTGCGTCAAGAGCATTTCTAACATTCCAAAAAAACGTTGTTTTGAAAAACACAAATGTTTATTAACGAATTGGCTTTCTAAAATCTTCTTGAAATGAGCAATCAAGAAATGAATTCTGTTTTTAATTCTGTTTTTTTGACTTTCACTTTATCGCTGTTTAGTTTAACAAAAAAATTAACAAAATCAAGGGTGGGAGAATGGCAGCAGTTAAAGATGTAAGAGAAGTTAGTCCATACAGGCATATAATTGCTTCCCAACAGTTTTCAGAAACATATTTGCGTGAATTATTTGACCAAGCTGATAGTTACAGGCAATGGGATGAAGAAAGATTAAAGCGCAAGGATAGAACTAAATTTTGTTTAAACGATTTGAGAGGTTGGAACGTTTTTGTGGGCTTGTATGAGTCATCAACAAGAACAAGAACTTCTTTCACATTCGCTGCAAAAAATCTTAGCGCCAGAGTTGAAGATTCTGAAAATCTGGGCGAATTTTCAAGTGTTTCTAAAGGAGAAAGCCTGGAGCACACTGTGAGAGCATTAGGTTGTTTTTGTGATATATTGGTAGAAAGGTTCAAAAAAGAAGGTGATGCAGAAAAAGCTGTAAGAGTTGCTGAACAAATTGAAGAGCAAACTGGAAAAAAAATATCAATAATAAATGCTGGCGATGGAACCGGACAGCACCCAACGCAGGCGCTTTTGGATGTTTATACAATCAAAGATCACTTTTTCAAGTTAGATAATCTTAAAATCGCGATGATAGGCGACCTTGCAAAAGGAAGAACAGTGCACTCATTGACTTACTTGTTTTCAAAATATTCAGGCAATGAATTTTATTTTGTTTCACATGAAAATTCTCAGATGCCAAGAAACATATTAGTGCATCTTGATGAGAATGGAATAAAATATAACATAACTCCTGAATTAAATGACGTGCTTAGGATAGTGGATGTAGTATACATGACAAGAACTCAGAAGGAAAGGTTTAAGCTGCCAGATGGAAGCTTTGATGAAGAAGGATTCAAAGAAGCTTGTGGAAAATACAGAATTAGTAATAAAAACATTGCATTGATGCCAAAACAGAGCATTCTTATGCATCCACTGCCAATAGACAGCATTGAAGGAAAAGAAATCCTGCCTGAAGTTGATAGTAATCCAAGAGCATTTTATTTTAAAGAAATGCAAAATGGGCTTTACGTAAGAATGGCAATATTAAAATTAATAAGGGACCATTATGGGCAGCCAACAATTTAACATATTTTTCATAATATATTTTCCACTTCTTTTTTTTGGTAAATTTTATTAATGCCTGCCAAATCAAGAGTTAGTTCTATTTAAAGTTGGGGTGAACAATTATGCTGCATACGGATGAAATTGTTGTAGATTATGAATACAAAAAAAATGTTTTTTCTGAACTTGCAGCAGAATACGCCAGAAAAACCTGGAAAAACAGGGAAGAGCGTCCTTCAGCAAACACTCCAGCAAACAGCGACGGCGTTGGAACAAAAACGGATGTTGCAGACAGAATGTACAAATTTGATACAATTGGATGGGACTTGATTGCGATGCTTGCTGATGATGCTGTCAGAACAGGAGCAACGCCAAAATACGTGACTAATGTTCTTGACATGAGAAAATGCAGTGAAGAAGTTGTTCGGCAATTATTTGAAGGAATCTCGCAAGCAGCAGTTTATGCCGGAGTTGAAATCATAAATGGAGAGACGGAAGAATCGGGAAATCAAATCAGAGGATATTCAAGAAACGCATTTATATGGTCAGGAACAGTAATAAACGGACAAGAAAGAAAAGCCATTGATGAAAAAAAAATAAGAGCGGGAGCTTCGATCATTGCGCTTCACGAAAAAGGATTAAGGTCAAATGGCTTCACTCTTGCAAGAAAAATTCTTGAAAAAAAATATGGAACAGAATGGCACAATGCAAGATTTGAGGATAAATTGTGGGGAGATATCTTGCTGAAGCCTTCAACAATATACACTCCGGCAATTTTGGACATTCTTGAATCTTACAGTTTAAAAGGCATAGCTCACATAACTGGAGGAGGAATTCCTGAAAAACTTGGAAGACTGCTGGAGCCAACAGGATTGAGTGCAGTTGTAGATAAGCCCTTTTCACCCCCTGAACCTGTTAAAGAACTTCAAAAACTTGGAGAAGTACCTGATGAAAAAGCATACGAAGAATGGAACATGGGGCAGGGAATGCTTTTAGTGTGCAACAAGAGAAATACTGAAGGAATAATAAACATTGTAAAAAAGCATAATGTAGAATCAAAAGTCGTTGGTGAAGTAACAAGAACAAAAGACGTTCCAACAATAAGAATTACAAGCCAGGGATATTTTTCAAATGGCAGGACAATTGCTTATAAAATGGCGGTATGAAAATGAGCGAATCAGGAATAATAAGAATAACGAAAGGAAGCGTAAAAGACATCCGCGTAATGAAAGAGCCGACTGAAAGTGAAGTTGGACTTGGAAACTTTGTTTTCTCAGACAGATACTCAATCTTTGACTGGGGTGAGATGTCGGACCACATTCCTGGAAAAGGAGAGTCTCTTTGCTTGATATCCTCATACTTCTTTGAAATACTTAAAGAATCAGGAGTTAGAACAACATATCTTGGTGTTGTAGAAGATGGAGAAGTAAAAAAATTCTCTGAACTTGAAAAAGCAACGAATACGATGAGCGTTGAGCTTATCAGGGTTATCAGGCCTGCTGAAACAGTGAAAAGTGGAAAAATTCAATATGACTACTCCAAATTTGCTCATAATCTCACAAACTTTTTAGTTCCCCTTGAAGTGATTTACAGAAACAGGCTTCCAAAAGGAAGCTCTGTTTTCAGAAGATTAAAAGAAGGTACACTTCATTACAAGGATCTCGAACTTAATCATTATCCTGAAGAAGGAGAAATATTGCAGCAAACATATATTGATGTCAGTACCAAACTAGAAAAAGGAGATAGGTATATTGGCTGGGAAGAAGCACAAAAAATTTCTGGACTAAATGGCACCGAAATTTATTCAATAAAAAACATTACTCACGCTGTTAACAGTTTTATAACAGATACTGTTGCAGGCGCGGGAATCATAAACGAGGATGGAAAAATAGAATTTGCAGTTGTACCTTTTAAAGGACTTGCTGTTGCTGATGCTGTAGGAACACTTGACGAATGCAGGTTCACATTTAATGGAAAAAGAGTTAGCAAAGAAATACTTCGGCAATGGTATGAAAAAAACCAGCCTGAATGGGTTGCTGAAATCAAGGACAAAAAATCTTCTGGAATGCCTGATTGGAAGGAGCAAATGACAACAAAGCCAATGCAGCTGCCAAAAGAGCAGTTGGAATATGTAAGCAACATCTATATGTCAGCTGCCAACGCGATCACTGGAAGAAACTGGTTTAATGTGCCACGGCTTGAAGAGTTGATAGTGAAATAATAAAATGAATAAAAGAAAAATAGCGGTGGGAAAATGAACATACTCGTAATTGGCAGTGGAGCAAGAGAACACGCCATAGTTAACAAATTAAAAGAAGATGGAAATGACAGCAGAATCATCTGCTATCCTGGCAATGGCGGAACAGGAGAATTAGATAAAGGTAACGAAGGTGAAGAACTTAAAATTTCAACTATCGATGAAATTGCTGACTTCACAGAAAAAAAAGAAATTGGCCTGACAATCATAGGGCCTGAAAAATATCTTGCTGAGGGAATTGTGAATGAATTCTCTGCAAAAGGATTGAGAATTTTTGGGCCAACAAAAGAAGGAGCTATTCTTGAAACAAGCAAGACTTTTGCAAAAGGATTTATGAAAAGAAATGACATTCCAACAGCACAATTCTCAATGCATGATAGCTCGCATTTTGGATTAGGTGACGCATTTAATGAATCACTAAGATATCTAAGGTGTGGCGGAGTTGTGCTGAAAGCAGATGGTCTTGCAGCAGGAAAAGGGGTTTATGTCTGCGATACCGAAGATGATATCAATTCCGCACTCAAAGATTTCTTTGACAACAAAAAATTTGAAAAAGCAGGAGAAAAAATCGTGATTGAGAAAAAACTTGAAGGAAGAGAACTCTCAGTATTAACTTTCTATGATGGAAAAACAATTCTTCCTCTTTTTCCAGCAAAAGATTACAAAAGATTGTGTGATGGCGACAAAGGCCCAAATACAGGTGGAATGGGTGCGTACAGCAGCAAAGAGTTGTGTGATGAGAGCCTCGCAAAAAGGATAAGAGAAGAAATACTTGACAGAACCCTAGAAGGATTGCAAAAAGAAAAAATTGATTACAGAGGAATCATATATTTTGGTCTAATGATTACAGAAGAAGGACCAAAAGTTTTGGAGTATAACTGCAGATTTGGAGATCCTGAAACTCAGGTAGTTCTTCCAAGACTGAAAAACAATCTTCTTGAGCTGATGATTGCGACGATAGAAGGAACTCTCGAGCGCCATATAATAGAGGCTGATGAGAATCCGGCAGTGTGTGTTGTAATGGCATCAAAAAATTATCCTCAAGGCAGTGAATCAGGTTATGCAATAAAAGGAATAAACTGGCCAACTATTACCACAACACTTTTGCACGCAGGAACAAAATCTGAAAACGGTTTAGTGCTGACAAATGGTGGTAGAATATTGAATGTTGTTTCCAAAATGCCAACATTAGAAATGGCACAAACTGAAGTCTATCTTGAAGTAAAGCGCATTGATGATCACAACATTGACGATCACAATCTGGGCCATTTCCATTACAGAACAGACATCGGAAAATGAATAAAATATAAATGACAGTAAAAGAGGAAAAAAGAAAAAGAATGACAAAAAAATGGTAAGAAATGAACAGTGATGAAAAAAACAAGCCAATAAGAGCAGCAGTTTTTGTTTCTGGAGAAGGAACAAACCTCGAAGCAATTCTGGAAAGCACTGAAAACGGAATCCTCAAAGGCAAAATTGAGGTTGCTGTTGTGATTAGTGACAATATCGAAGCAAGAGCGTTGCAGAGAGCTGCAAAATACAAAGTTGCTTCTTTTATTGCTGACAAAAATGATTTCGGTAAAGAAGCAAGAGAAGAAGAATATTTAAAAATTATTAAAAAATACGAAATTAATCTTATTGTACTGGCGGGTTATAGTGGAATATTATCCCCGCATTTTATTGAAGAAACTGAAAAGGAAAAGATTCCCTGCTTAAACATTCATCCAACTCCAACTGATCAGTACAGGGGTGCGGAAGGATACAAATGGGTTGCTGAACAACAAATAAGCGTCAATTTTCCAACAATGCATATTGTCACAGAAAACTTTGATGAAGGCCCTGTTCTTCTTTATGGGCTTCCGTATTATTCTCTTTATTCTGTTGATAAAATTGATGAATTGAAAGAAAAAGGGCTCAGAGAAGAGCACAGGCTTATTACAACAGTGCTTAATCATCTTGCTGATGGAGCAATAAAAATTGAGAATAAAGAAGTTCATTATTCAGTGCAGCTTGGTGATTTTAAGAAGAATCTGTGCACATCGTTGCGGGAAATGAAAGAAATGCTGGATGTTATCGCCTACGCGAAAGACAATCAGTTGCGTTGGACAATAAGATTCGATCAGTGTGCAGGAGGAAAAAAAACACAGTATTTTGAAGAAATTAGCGGTGAAGAAGAAATTGAAGATTTACTTGGATTCACCCTGCTAAGGAAAGAAATGGCTTGTGCAAGACCTACTGCCGAAAACCCTGATTTCAACTTTCTTTTCAACTTCCTTAGAATTCCGCTGGTTTATCTGTATGATTCACAACAGCATTCAGGTGGATAAAAATGAGCCTTGATGATGACATAAGAACTGAATGCGGGATTGGTGCTGTGCGTTTGCTTAAGGGCTATGATTCAAAAAATTGTGAAAATCCTTCTGAAATGTCAGAAATTGCTCTTGACGCAATCTGCGATGCTTCAGCACGCAGTAAGGACGAGCAATTTCTGAGCATGCTCAAAAACTCCGCCACATGCTCCGCACTTCAGTGCGGAGTTTTTGACAGAATATATCCTGTTGGAGGTGCAACTAATTTTGCCTATACAATTGCAGTTATCCAACGAAACAGGGGAGATCTCAACACAGGAATTGTTAGATTGCGAAGAGAAGAAAGAGATGGAAGAACAGAAACTTACTTGGACAAGAGAAAAGGGTTAGGGCCGCCTAAAAGAGCATTTGGAATTGAAACTAAAGAAGATCTTAAAAAATTCTTAGAAAATTTTGAAAGCGAAATATGCATAGTGCATAATATGTACTCTACAACTGGAGAAAATAGGGATTCTGAAGAAATTCTCAGGGATGCGCAGCCGTTTCTTGTACAGTCATCAGAGACTTATCAAAATTTTTCAATAGCTTTCAACGGTAATATCTGCAATTATGGCGATTTAAGAAGAAAAATGATTGAAGAAAGGCCAAACATCTGTTTCAGATCATCAAAAGACACAGAACTGATTGCAATACTAATCAGCGATGAACTGGAAAAAATAGGGAAATTGCCTTCTGACAAAGATTTTGTATCGATTTTTAGCAAACTTTCAGAAAAACTTGAAGGGGGGTACAGCATAATATATCTTGATGCAAGAGGTACCTTAATTTGTGCCAGAGATCCTGCTGGCTATCGGCCTCTCTGCTTTGGATATAATGAACACTTATTTCTTGCGGCTTCTGAAAGCTGTGCATTAGACAAAATTTTTTATTCTTTAAATAAGCCAAGCCAGATTTTTTTTGTTGAGCCAGGAGAAATTGTAATTTCTAGAGGTGAAAAACATTTACGCGACTTATAGGTTTGCTGAGCCAAAAGAAATAAAATGTATTTTTGAAATAATTTATTTTATGCTTTCAAGTTCCAATTTCGATAATATTGTTGTTCAAGTCGCCCGAGAAAATCTTGGAAGAATGCTGGCAAAACAGGATTTATTAAATCAAAAATATGTTGAGATGCTGAAAAATAAAAGGACAATAATTGCTCCGGTGCCAAAGACAAGCATTCCGATTGCTGAAGGGTACATGAATGAAATTGCCGAAAGGGGATTACATGTCAGGCAACAAAATTTTCTTATTCCATTGTCTGCTGATAGAACATTTATAAATGATTATGCTTGTGCTTCTAAAGCAGAATCAATCAGCGAGAAATTCGCTATGCGGAAAGAAATCGTAGGAGACCTTTATGTCATTCTCATTGATGATAGTATAGTGAGAGGCAATACTTCAAAGGAATTAATAAGTTATATCAGGGGTTTTGGAGGGGCAGCAGAGATTCATATGAGAAGTGCGAGCCCTCCAATAATTTCATTCTGCCATACAGGAATAAATATGAAAACTCTTCAGGAGTTAATAGCAGCAAGAATTTTGATGAAACTCAACCTTGATAATCGTGAGAACAAAGAATACAATTTAACAAGCGAACTTTTATTTAATGAAATCGGAAAAGAGATAGGTGCTGATTCTCTGGTGTATCAGACTATTGATGGATTGATTAAGGCTGTGTCCGACGCTTACATTGGAAATAAAAAAATTCATTCAGAAAAAAGTTTCTGCACATCCTGTTTTACAGGCAAATATATGGAGAAAAGCGCACAGGAAGAATATTATAAGCAACACTCAAAACTTGAAGAAACTTTACTTAACGCCGCCCAAAACAATAAATAATTTAAATAACCCTGCAAATACTAGAATCTTATGAACGACAAGGAAATAAGGACAAAAATAGACGAAGGATGGATTAGATCAATAGTAATAATCGAGATGGTTGGAAAGCCGAAAGAACACGTAGAAGAGACGCTTAGAAGCTACATGAGCACAATAAAGGAAGACAAGGATTTGGCTGTTCTCAAGGAAGACTATGCTGAAACTGTAGAAAAAGAAGATTTATTCAGCACATTTGTTGAGCTTGATTTGCTGACAGTTGATTTGCCAAAACTGATGTATTTCTGCTTTGACTGGATGCCTTCAAGCATTGAAATAATTGAGCCGGAAGCATTCAGATTTGAAGCAAATGATGTAACTGACTTCCTAAATGACCTTCAGGCAAGGCTTCACAATGTTGATATGTCCCTGAAAAGCATAAAATCGGAGAACAGCTATCTGCATGAAAATACGAATGCACTTCTTCAGAATTTTGTGTTCTTCTCATTAAAACAAGGAGAAAAGGCAGTCGAGGAAATACAGAAGGAACTAGGGATGGATGAAATTCACCTGAAAAGACTGCTTGACCTGCTTGTTGAAAACAAAAAGATTCAAAAGAAGGAAGATACGTACAGCCTGCTGAAACTGGAATAAAATGGCAAGAAAACCTGTTGAAATTGACTTAAGGCATCAGCTTGAGGCGCTGCTTTTTGCTTCTGGGAAAAAAAATTCTTTGGAAGACATTAAGAAAGCAGTAAGAGCAAAAGATGAAGAAATTCAGCAGGCGATGAATGAGCTGATGCAGGATTATGAAAACAGGGACACCCCTCTTATGATAGTGCAGGAAGCCAATTCCTGGAAGCTCACAACAAGAGAGAAATTTCTGCCGGTAGTTAGAAAAATTGTTGCAGACACTGAGCTTAGCAAGACTCTTATGGAGACACTCGCTGTAATCGCATACAAATCGCCTGTAAAGCAGTCGGAAGTAATAGATATTAGGACAAACAAGGCTTACGAGCACGTAAAAGAGCTTGAAAGAACAGGGTACATAACCTCAGAGAAATCAGGAAGAACAAGACTTCTGAAGCTTTCGCAGAAATTCTTCAGCTACTTTGACACAACTGCTGAAAAAATCAAGGGGAGATTTGGAAGGTACAATGAAGCAGAGTCAAGAATAAAGGAAAAAGAGAA
>DATDSP010000045.1:0-23171 GCA_035291205.1 Candidatus Nanoarchaeia archaeon
GCCAGATTGTTTTATCTACGAGCTGCGGAATTGATGCTGGGCAGGGTTTCATATCAGCAGTTTTTTGAACAAAAATAGAACGGTTTAAAATGTCCGTTTACAGAACAGGATTTGAGACAATGGATGAAATGATGCAGACAAAACCCGCTCACAAATAAACCTTAACACCCTTCTTCATTAATTCTATCACAACAGCATTTTTTCTGCTGACATCATTCCCTCACAAATCCACTTCTTTCAACGTCTTAATTTCAAGCAATTCCTCAGGAATATCTGTGAGTTTATTATAATCAAAATAAGCTCTTTCTAATGCAGCACAATTTCCTATTTCTGCAGGTATTTTTTCATTTTCATTGCATCCTGCATAGATTACTTTTAGTCTTGGAAGGCTGAAAATGCGCCTGCTGATAAACATAATTTTGTTGCCATCAACAGTTATTTTTTCGAGATTTGGCAGGTCTCCAAGCTCTTCTGGAATGCAATAAAAATCATTATCATCACCATAAAGTTCCTCAAGTTTTTGAAGGCATTCAATTGCTGGAGGAAAATAAGGAAGATTGTTTCCTGCAATATACAGGACTTTCAGTTCAGGCAAGCTTCCTATGTGGTTGATATTGGCAGAATTTCCAAGTCCAATCCTACTCAAATCAGCATACCAGACAGACCCATCCTCAACTTTTATTTTTCCTTTTGAACAAAGCTCTTCGGGAGTAGTTTGTGTTTCAGATAAAATGCCCTCGAGTGCCAGATATTCCTTTTTGAAAATTTGAGCGCCTTCAACAGGAACAGTTGTTTTTTCAATGAAAGATTTCAAGTCGCTTTCATTTGTAAAATTAATTTTTCTGCTCATCCAGTAAAGTTCGCCCCACTTCTGGAATAATTTTTCATCAAGCATCGTTGGATTAAAATTTGTTATCCTCAGCAATACATTCTTGTCATCCAAAAGGTGGTGCTGATATTGCGCTCCTGATGTTTTTAAAAAAGATTCAACATCAAACAAATGTTCGACTGTTGTTGTGAAATATGTCATTTGACAGCCATATTTGCAGATGCTTAAAAAATTTATTTTCCCATAAAATATATTCTTTACAACAACAAAGCTTAAATATGGTGGTGACTACTCCAAAATAAGAACAGCGTCTGGGTTTGAACATTCGCTATCGGGGGTATTGAGATGAGGCTAGGAATAAATGCATTTATTTTGAGTTTGATAATGATTTTAAGCATAAATGTTGTGTTTGCAACAGGCGGCTTAGATATTATTCAAAACTATGTTTCTCTATCAGGCACAGGGACACCCACAGGAAGTTTCAATGTGAGCAATACAAACTCATCTGTGCTTTTTGTCAGCTTCTCAAACTACACCCTGATTCATGTTCCGAATTGTACCTTGAATATTTCTCCCATTACCAGTGTTTATGTGCTCAATGGAACAACCATGACAATAAGTTTCCAGGTTAATGTTCCATCTGCACAACCGCCGGGAAATTACACAGGCACTTTGGTTGCAAGTTCTGGAAACTTGACTGACTCGGTTCAGGTAAGTGTTGATGTTCCTCAAAATCCAAATGTTTCATTATCAAATCCCTCAGTAACAGTTGTGCAGGGAAATTCTGTAACAGCTTCAGCCGCAATAACAAACACAGGAAACCTTGACCTGACAGCACAATTGAGCGTGTCAAATCTCGTGAGCGGAAACAATTCAATCCCAAGCTCCAACATACTAATCGTGCCAAGTACAGTAACCATAAGTGTATCGCAGAACACAACCATAAACATAACAGCGGTTGTTCCTTCAAACCAGCCAGCAGGCGCATACGCAGGCACAATAAATGCAAGTTATAATGGAAAAATAACTTCAAGCACACTCACAGTTACGGTGAATGCAATAAACAAGGATTTCACACTTTCAGCTCCTGCTTCAGCGACTTGGACAAAAGGAATTTCAACATCAGCAAGCACAACTGTTGTTGTAAATAACACAGGAAATATTAATCTGCAGAATGTTGCGCTGGCACTAAACAATCTTGTTTCAGGAACTTATAATGTCAGCAGTTCTTATGCTTCAATAAGCCAGAATAATTTTGCATTAAATGCAGGACAAACTCAAACTGTAACAATAACTTTTTCAGGAATTCCAAGCAGCCAGTTTTCAACAACATATCTTGGAACACTGACTGCAAGCTCAGACAATCTTTCAAGAACATCTTCAGTCAGCTTGGTTGTCAAGGATCCAGCTTATTCATTAAGCAATCCAAGCGAATTAACCCATAATGTTGAAAGAAATAGGACTTATTCTAATGTTTTCACAATTTCGAACAACGGGGATTATGCAATTACAAACCTGAATATTTCATCAACAGCACAAAGCAAATACAATGTTGCATTCAATCCATCAATTGTATCGCTTGCACAAGGAGAATCAAAATCAATAACAGCCACTTACTTTGTGCCGGTCGATCAGGCTTCTGGAAAGCAGTCGATAGGAAGCATTGTTCTCTCGAACAGCCAGATAACAAAATCTTTCCCTCTTTATTTCCAGACGCAGAGCATGCTTGAAATTTATGACATCGATGTTGCAGTTGACAACAAATACGATGATATCGGCCTCGGAGAAGACATTAGCGAAAAAGCAAGACCAGGTTCAAAAATAACTCTTGAGGTTGAAGTCAGGAATAAGTGGACTTCAACAGAAAAAATAGACATCGAGGACATAAAAATAACAGGAACACTGAGGGATATTGATGACGGCGATGATCTTGAAGAGGAAACTGACTCATTTGACTTGCGGTATAATTCAAAAGTCAGGAAAACCCTTGCTTTTACTGTGCCTTTGGATGCAGATGAGGACTTTTATGATTTCAAAATAATTGCAGAAGGAGACGAGAAGAATGGTGCAAAAGATGTTGCAGAAACAACAATACGCCTAGAGGTTGACAGGAAAAGCCACGACCTGGTTGTTTACAGCGCGGAACTAGGAAGCCCTTCAGTTTCGTGCAACAGGCAGACAATTCTGTATGTGAAAGTTGCCAACCTTGGCTCGACATACGAAGACAGGGGTTTATTGACAGTTTCAAATTCAGACCTTGGGCTTGATTATGCCAGGAAATTCGAGCTGGGCAAAGATGCGAGGGACGACAAAAACATTCTTGAAGAACAAATACCAATTGATGCAGAGAACCTTTCTGCAGGAACATACAAAATTTTGCTGAAAACGTACTACGATGGAACAATATTGTACGATCAGCAGAGCATTGATTTGGCAGTGAAAGATTGTGTGCAGTCAGCAACTTCAGTTGCAACAACAGTGCAGGAAGAAACGCAACCACAGCAGGAGACTGTTGTTTATCAACTGCCATCTTCAGGAGCTCCTGCAGTTTCAAAGCCAGTGCAAAAATCATTCACTGATTCAACAGCTTACCTGGTGATTCTTATTGCACTAATTGTGCTGTTATTTTTGATATTGCTTGTATTGCTGATTAAGATGATTGCGAGATAAAATGCGCACAACAGGCTTCAAAACATTTTAGAATACGGATCTAAATTACAGTCAGGAATTAAACCTGATGACGACAGAACAAATCCGGAAGACCTATTAAATCAACTAGCAGGCAAGATATCTGCAGTTGCATCGCTGTATGTCAAATATCCTTAAGATTTTTAATCCTGAGCTGGTTTTCAAGCTTCTCCAAATTCTCCCAGTTTCTTTCAAGTTTCTTGTTTGCTTCTTCCATAAGAATTTTCAGATAATCACCGTCAATAATTTTTTTTCCATTTTTGCATGCAATTGTGTCAATCCTTTCATTGCTGAAAATTTCAAGCACTATTCTTTTTCCAGTGTTTGTAATTCCTGCTCTCTTGAAGCCAGCTTCCCTGCATATTATAAGCATTTTTTCAGCATCTTCAATTGTTCTTGCAGAGATATGGAGTATCATTCCTTCCTGCTTGAACCAGACATCACCTTCAGGATTTTTCAATGTATCTGCAATTTCCTGGAATGCAACTGGATTGTGGCTCACGAAAAGCCATTTTGTTTCATTCTTTTTTCCTGAATTTGAAACCTGCAAAAGCATTATTCTTCCAGAACAGGAGCTTGTTGTGTAAAAATTTTTCTTGTTGTTGATAAGATTTGTGAGCTTTTGTATTTTTTCATCTACATCTCCTTTTTTTGACTTGTCCTGCTTCTTCAGGATGTCTTGTTTTTGTTTGTTGAAGTTCATTGTCTTTTTGTTTAATGTGCCTTATAAAAAATCTTTTATTAAAAACTGGCGGGTTTAATACCTCGGACTTTAGTCCGACAGTTTTTAATTCCAAAAACTTGCGATTAAGCGAGGAGCGTAAAACCGCAGGCTTTAGCCTGCGGATAGCTCCGAGCAGCGAGTTTTTGTTATTTTAATGTTGTTTTCAATGGTATGTGCATAGCATCCTTAAGGTCAAAATTCCATAAAACAATTTTATCGACGAGCGTTGCGAGGGGTCGCTCCCTACGGGAACGCAGCTCCATTGTCATTCACGTCGAGAATTTTGAAGATGCTATGCACATACTTTCAATGGAAAAATTTAAATATTACTAATAAGTACAGTATATACTGGTGATATTTTGTATATCCAGTACAGTAAACATGCAAGATCCCAGATGATTGCAAGAGGTATTTCAGAAAACGAAGTCAACGAGGCAATAAAAAGCGGAAGCAAACATATACAACACCCAGATAAAATCGTCAGCGACTACAAATACTTCAGTCTAGTTTACAAAAAAATAGGAGAAAATATTTTTGTTATAACTGTAAAACTAAGGTGGTGAATATGAAATGCCCAATTTGTGGAATAGGTGAACTTAAAAAAACAAAAATCAAAGAAATGATGTTCGGTGTTTATTTAGGAGAATTTACAGCAGAAGTGTGCCCTCATTGCGGTGAATCATTTACCGACCAGGAAACAACAAGGAGCATAGAAATGGCTGCGAAAAAGAAAGGAATCTGGGGGCTTGGCGTAAAAACCAAAGTTGCAAAAACAGGCAACTCACTGGCAATAAGAATTCCCCAAAGGATTGCTAAATTCCTCAAACTAAAGGAAGGAGAAGAAACTTACATTCATCCTGAAAAGAATAAGTTAATTGTAGAACCCATAGAATAGAACATTACTTGGGGTTTTCCAAGACACCCCGCTAAATTTTTTATCTGATTGCAGTAATGTTACTTATAGTAACTAACCCTTCCTGACATTCTTCATTGTCTCCCAGGTTTTGTGTGGAAAACGAAAACATTAAATATCATAAATCAATATACATCATTTTATGGAAACAGAAACAATAACAATTTCAAAATCAGAATATAAAAATTTAAAAACCAAAGCAGAATTGAGTGAAAGCATTCTCATCAAGCTGGTAAAAGGATTAGAGGACATACGTGAAGGACGGATTAAACCCTGGAAGAAAACTGCACATTAACTTTTTCTTTTATTTTCTCCCTGTAATATGGAATTAGTTTCTTTATTGCGTTTATAGCTTTCTGCTGATCTTTCTTGTCGCTGACCGCCACCACAAACACAACAACATACTGCTCATAAATTAAATAATAAATTCTGTGATTCTTAATTTTCTTTTCTCTCAAAAATGTGTAGCCCAAGGGCTTTCCAATATATGGATTTGATTCAAGTTGTTCTATTTCTCTTTCAATTTGTTGTCGCAATGAATTATCCAGTTTGTTGAAGTCTTTCTCGAACTGTTCAGTGATAAGAATCTTATACTGTTTCATATCATCCCTTCCTGACATTCTTCATTGTCTCCCAGGTTTTGTAAGTAAGGGATTCGTCTTCTTCAGACTGCACTTGTATCGAATCGAGGAACATTTTAGTTACTTCATTGTCCGGCAGGATTGATGTTAATGTCTTCTTTAATGCTTCTGCAAAAGTTTTTGCCTGCTTTTCGTGCACAAAATGAGCATTCATTGCAAGCGGAGCCTCTACCATTATTTCGAAGAAGCCTCCTTTCTCAAAAATGTATCTTTCCCAGGTTTTTTCAGCAATAATATCCATTCCCATATACCAAACTTCTTCTTTGTAATTTTTTTCAAGCTTGTCAATGAATTTCTCAAGTTCCTTCATTGCTTTCTCGTGCTGTTCCATGCTTTCCTTCAAGTTTTCTGTTGGCTTTATTATGAATGGAAGCAGTTCTCCAATATCCACTGCTGCAACAAAAATGTGTTTTGTCTTCATTTTTTTTTACCTCATTTTATTATGAACTCGCAGTTGTTTTTTCCGAGAACAATGCATTCCTGCTCAACTGCAATAACTTCCTTGTTGAACAGGTATGAAAACATTCCTGAAAGCACTGCTGAAATGACTATGCAGGCTGGCTCAGAAGATTTTATCTTGTCAGCAATGTAGGCGTTGGCTATTGTTGATTCGTGTATCTTTATCAACGCCCTCTTGTTTTCCCTGTCCAGGTCAATTATTTCCATTTTTCCCAAGCCAAGAGTTTCATAAATGTCAGATATCACATTGATTAATCCGTCGCTTTTTGCTCCAAGCCTTTTTCCATAACCAGAAATGTTTTTGAATATAACATTCCTGATTACTTCAAAGGTCTTTTTCTTGTCAATTTCCTGAAGCTGAGAAATCACAGAAGAAGAAAGCATTATCTGATTTATTCCAAGGACTTCTATTTTGCCATTGTCAATGTCAAACTGCCTTGCAAACATCAACCTCTTTATGAAAGCTGAGAGCATGTGAATATTGAATCAGAAGTTGTATTTAAGTGTTTTGGGCTTCAGCTAGCAAAAATTTCCAGGCAGGAATGAATTTAATCGCATTTATAATAGAGGCCAATAGTTTTTAATTTCAAAATTTTTTGTTGAGCCCGGGAAAGAAATTTTGTTGTTCTACCCTATTAGAACATTCTGATATAAATTGTTCTAACTTAGTAGAACATATTTCTTAATCAAATATCATACACTTTGGATAAATTTGTTCGGTTGGCTGAATGGTTTGCTTTCAGGGGATGTGGATGATGAGGTTGTCTCTCTTTTTGGTTAAAGTTTCTCTTTTTGGTTAAAGTTTCTTATTGAAACTATATTCTGTTTTGTCGATATATATATATACACTTTATTTCTATTGATTTAAAACAAAATTTTAAAACAATGCGGAGGAAGTATTATGGAAAAACCAACATTAGAAAATCTTAGCGGAATGAGAGTTTATGTGACCGGTACAAGCAGGGGAATTGGAGCTGCGCTTGCTGAAACAGCACTACAATATGGCGCGAAAGTTGTTGGAACCAGTCATCATTCTGGTTCTAGTATAACACACCAAAATTATGAACATATACAATCTAACGCTGGTGATGTGGAACATATGGGGGAACATGTTACTAACGTTATAGATGTTCTTGGAGGATTGGATGTTGTTGTTTTTGGTGCATGTGATTTACACTGTACCTCACCCTTTGACATTTCTGAAACACCTGAAGAGTATGCAAAAAGACTTGTTGAAAGCAATGCTGTAGCAGTAAACGGACCTTTAGTCTTTATGAAACACGCAACTGAAAAATTAGGCATTGATACTAAAATTGTCTACGTTTTTTTTGGTTCAGTAGGTGAAGGCGTTTATGGACAGTTCGTTCCATCAAAAGAGCAGCCTGGAATGCCTTCAAGTCTTGGTGCTTATATGCCTCAAAAAGCTTTTTGTAGTATGACAGCGAAAACACTTCAAGCAGAGTTGGGACTGAAATCAACAATGCAAAACTATGATGGTGCACGCCTGCTTTTAGTTCAACCTCAAGTTATCAAAACCGATCTCGGAATCGATATTGCGCGTGCTTTTGGAATGACACAAGATAACTTAGCTTCACTAACGCCATCTGGAATGGTATACGAACCTTCTGATGCAGCACAGGACATTTTGAGTAGGGCATTAGAAATGTATAGTAAATCTCCTGGCGCAGACATGGGTGATGTTTTAGTCCCACGCGTTGCGTTGTATGATAATGTTGCACTACAAAAATGAACAATTCAATATAAACAATAAATCATTTTATTATTATTTTTTTATTAAAAACTGGCGGGTTTAATACTTCGGACTTTAGTCCGACAGTTTTTAATTCCAAAAACTCGCGATTAAGCGAGGAGCGTAAAACCGCAGGCTTTAGCCTGCGGATAGCTCCGAGCAGCGAGTTTTTGTTATTGTTAAATAATTTGTTTTACAAAATTTGTTGAATACATTCATCTAGTGAGCCCTGAGGGTGTTGATCGCTTTTGATTTTTTCAAGTTCTTCAAGTTCTTCTCTTGTCAAATTCACTCTTGTAACATTCACATCAGTAAGCCAGTGCTTAAAAGCAGGAGTTTTGTCAGAAATGGCATCCAAATACGATTGATAGATTTTCTTAGTTATTTCTCCAGGTGTTCCATCTCCAATGAGATGTTTCTTTTCATTTTTGTCCGCGATCGTTGTAATTGGTACTATTCTTACTGCTGTTCCTGTCAAGAAGGCTTCGTCACACTCATACATTAAATTTTCAGGAATAAGGTCCTCAATAACTTCAAGTCCCCCATGTTTAAGAAGCTGAATGACAGAGTTTCTGGTTATTCCGTTTATTATTTCCGGCATATCGCTGCTTGGGGTGAGAACTTTACTATCCTTAACAAAAAAAATGTTCGCGCCATATGTCTCAGCTACGAAACCATTTTTATTAAGAAAAATTATGTCGCCATATCCTTTATCTTTCGCTTTTTCAAGTTCCATCAACTGAAACACATAATTAGAAGGCGTTTTTGCTTTAAGCCATTCTCTGTGCTGATGAGTTTTTGAATGTTCATCTACAATGGCAGTTGTTCCTGAACTAATAACATCAGTTGAATGAAGATGTTCCCACGGCCAGGTCAGCACTTCATAGTTTGTAACATTTCTACCTCTTTGATAAGGACCCATATACCCATGCGCGAAGTAAATCCGCGGTCTTATGTAGAAACCAGTGCCAGTTGTATTTATGATGCTTTGTTTTGAAGCAATAATTATGCCTTGTTCTATTTCTTTTTCTGGATCCTGCCACCCTTCAGGAAAAGGGGTATTTGTTATTTTAGCTGACTTTATAAGTCTTTCAGCATGGTCAGCAAGCCTAAAAATATTGCCCTTGTTACAGCGCATTCCTTCCCATACACTAAAGCCATAATGCGCATTTGGGTTCAACCGATATGTCGTTTGATCAACCGGCTTTTGTAAGTCTACAATTCCTCCTTCATGATAATCATACACTGCAGAAAGATGTTCAACAGGCAGGTCTTGTGATTTCATAATGGTAGTTATTTTTTATTTGTTTAAAAGAATTTCTACATTCCAATATGTCTTTAATATCCTTAGCTTTTCAGTTGATATCAGTCAACCAGTCCTCGAATTCTGATAAATCTCCATTGATGGCTTCCATATACACGTTATGGCTTAGTCGAGTTATTTCTCCAGGTGTTCCATCTCCAATGAGATGTTTCTTCTCGTTTTTGTCTGTGATTGTTGTAATTGGTACTATTCTTACTGCTGTTCCTGTCAAGAAGGCTTCGTCACACTCATACATTAAATTTTCAGGAATAAGGTTCTCAATAACTTCAAGTCCCCCCTGTTTAAGAAGCTGAATGACAGAGTTTCTGGTTATTCCGTTTATTATTTCCGGCATATCATTGCTTGGGGTGAGAACTTTACCATCCTTAACAAAAAAAATGTTCGCACCAATAGCTTCTGCAACAAAACCTTCTTTTGTTAAGAAGATTGCATCCAAACAATTTTTCTTTCTAGCATCTTCTTTCTCAATAATACTCAATGCGTAATTTGGAGGGGTTTTTGCTTTTAAAAAAAATGGATAGGAATGGAATTTAAAATGCTGGCTCACAATCATATTTATTCCCGAGCCCATCACATTTTCTTTATGGAACTGCCCCCAAGACCAGGTCACTACCCTGTATCCTGTTTTATTGCTGCTTATTTGATCAGGCCCCATTTCTCCATATTCATAGTATATAGATGGCCTTATGTAAAAAGATTTTTCTCCTGTTTTCTCAATATGCTTTTTTGCTGCGGCAATTATCCCTTTTTTGATTTCTTCGTCAGGGTTTTTCCAATCTACCGGCAGAGGAGTTTGGGTAATTTTTGCTGAATTTATAAGTCTTTTAGCGTGGTCAGCAAGCCTGAATAATTTACCATTGTTGCAACGCACACCTTCCCACACCCCTAAACCATAATGAGCGTTGGGATCAGTGTGAAACTTTGTCTGCATAACAAGCTCATTTAAATCAAGAATGCCTTGACCATAAATATATACTGAACCTACGTTGACTTTCATTATCACACCTTTTTGTTTCCTAAGTAAACACTCTTAGTCCAACTAAGTGATTCAATGTAATTAAATCCATAATGTATGCAACCGTGCCAGAAATTTGTGGGCTGGTTTAAATGGATTAAATTTGCATTTAATTTTTCATAAAATTCGTTCAACGAATCACGATTTTCTGTAAAAATAGATATGCCCAGCCTTGGTTTTCTTTCAGCAGCAACATTGCACGACGCAATTAGATCATGCGTGCCTTTGCATTTTTTTATTGTTAAAATATATGCTGCGATTTCATTCATTAGAAATTCAGAATTGTGGTCCATTGTTTCGAGCAATAAAGGTGAAGATTGATAATTTGATGTTCTTTCGCCGTGTTTCTTAACAAGCTGTCCAAATTTTTGAAGTGTATTTACTCTATTAAACACAGTTGTTAGTGTTGTATCCTCAACATATCCTATATCTGTTTCTTTATCTAAAGGGTCTCCTGTTTTCAGTTTTCCTGCAGCATCACTAATTTTTTTCATAACTTCATCATATACTTCTTTATCTATATAAGCTCCTTTGGCCGCTTGACAGCTATTTGGATTATGATATGCTGAATATAATAAAATAGGAATTATTTTATCAATGTCTGCATCGGCGGTAACTATCATTGCAGAATTTCCAGTCATATGGCACAATGCTTTGTTGTTAAAATAATCAATTTTAATCTTTTGTTGCGACTCTTCGATAAAATCTTTAGTTATTTGCTTCCCCTCATTTTTTAATAAAACTTTTGCAGATACAGCATTGATTTGTTTATATCTCAATTTTTCTACTGTATTGTCGTCTCCAAAAGGCATAACTATTTTTGCTTTTTTACATAAAAAAAAATGTTTTCTCTCACTATATTTTCCGCTTGTATCCCACAAAACCAGGTTTATTGCTCCTGTTGGATAACCCGCATTTATCAAAGCCTTGACAAATTTAGTAGCAATGGGCACTTCATTTTTGCTTATTTTAAGAACAGCAGGAATTCCTGCAATTACACTGAAGGAAGCTACAAATGCTGTTGCTCTTGGATCATTTCCAGGAACAACAGAATAAAGGAAACCGGATTCTGGCACTTTTATTTCAACAAAATTTATATCGTTGTATTCTCTGCCCGCTTTTCCTCCAACAATATCAAATCTGCTTTCTACAGCTTTCGGAATTGCTGTTAACAGCCCTAAAATCATATTTAAATATTGGTCTATTCTTTTTCTAGGAAGACCTATCATCTTTATGCAATGTTCCCTGTCTTCTTCTGTAAAATCTAGTTTTTTTGCAACTTCAGTCATGATTTTTTTTCTATCTTCAAAAGTCAATTTATTTAGTTCTTCTTGAGATTTAACAGCAGAATTTACAGCTTTTTCGAGATCTAACCTCGTCGAATTCATTATCTCGGAAGAATAATCAGGATAAAATCGGCTTTTTACTTTTACAAATTGGCCTAAGGAAAATTCTCTTCCATTTATAAGATTATTAAATTTCATCACACATCACCAACACAACCTTTTTGAAGTATGTCTAAAGGAATGTCTTTTCTATCGATATCTGTCCAAATTTCTGTGTTCACACCGCAACAACAGCTCCCCTCTTTTTTGAAAAATCTTCCAGCATCGCCGATAAGATATCTTATCAAAATTGTGCCCTCTCTGAAAACACTGGTTAAGGCAAGCAGCCCCTCTTCCCCTTCCTTTACTGGAACAAGTTTTCCTTCTTCATTTAACTTTACTAATTCCATATAGTGGGGCCCATATGATAGATGTAAATTATTGTACTTGCATAATCTGTTTTCATCTCCAATCGCTTTTCCAAAAAATGCCGGAAGAATTTCTGTTGAACCAAATATTGCATGGGTTGGTATTCCTGCTTCTGCACTCCAAGCTTCAACTTCAGGGATTATTCTGAATCCACCTAAAAGAACGAGATCAACATTTTTTAAAAAAGTATCTTCATCTTTGCTAATTATATCAAATAAAGTTCTGCCGCCGCCTTTTTTTTGTGCATCGCCACGCGAAATTGGTGGTTGTGCACCTATAAAAACTAATTGCCTTCCATTTTTTTTGTACTGTCTTATGTACCTTATAATTTCATCAGCAGTGTCAGTTGATTTTACTTGAACTTGAATGCAATTAAGTTTTTGTAACGCTGAAGAAACCATAAAACCTCCCTTATGTGAAGAGTTGTATGTATTAATTACTACACTTCTTGGTTTTATTCCTCCGGCCATCATAGTTCTTACAAAAGCATTGGATTCAACTTCCAAATCATATTTCGTAATCCATGTAGGTGTCGCTCCTATATTCCCTCCTTTAGTTCCGCCAGAAAAGTAAGCTGTTGCAGGAGTACCTGTTTCCACATCTGTTGGCAGTAAAATATATGGATCTTGGGAAGCCTTAAATCTCAGCCCTTCAAGTCCATCAACAGTCGAATCTTTGACCAAAGGAGGAACATTCCAAAAATCTTTCATGGATTTAATATTTTCAGGTTTGATTCCATTCTCTTTATACAATTTTTCATAAACATTTGGCATGGTTTTTATTGCAGATGCTATTTGGTGCCTGATGAATGGAAGAAAAATCTTTTCAGCTTCTTCTCGTGTTAATAATTCCCAATCTTGTAGTGTGAATATTTCCGGATCAACTTCTTTAGGTGAATGATATTTTCCTGCATAAACATTGTTCATAAATCCTTGGAATTTTTGGCTTAGTAATTTAGTCATACATATCAACTCTGTGAATTTAGTATACTAAAAATAAAAAGTAAAAAAATCACTCTTTTAATTGAGTCATCAATTTGTCATAAATTACAAATACATTGAGGTTCTCATTTTGGAACATTGTTTGTCTTCCTGGTTTAGCGCCTATTTCTCCAAAGCAGGTAAATCCTACTAGAACAGGGTTTCCTAATGCTTTTCTTATCTTTACTAATTCTTTTTTGAGTTCAGTTTTTTCTGCTTGATAAACCAATTGTCTTGTCACACACATATTTGTTAATGCTATGGCTGGAGCTTCCTTTGATCTGACATAAGTTTGTATTTGATTTTTTATCTTATCACTTGCAGTCAACAAATTTTCAGATCTGCCTTTCATCAAGTATACAGGCCATCCTTCGTTTAATGGAATGACGTATGCTAATCCTTTACCAGCAGGTATTCCTCCACCCCGTAATGTGTAATCGCCTAAATAATTAGGGGCACCAATAGGATTCAGCTGGGTTATCAACTGTACGTTTTTCAGGACATCTTCTTTCTTCATCTTTAGTACTTCAGCGTACCAATCAATGATGTTCTTGTTTGAGATTTCTTCTACAACGTATCCATTGTTGGACGTTTTTGATATAAATCCACATGTATTCGTAGGTTCACATCCATGCTCTATCGAATAACTATACATTAAGCTTGTTGTGTTGAATATCACTATTAACCCATCTTTCATCACTTTTCCTGAATGTATCATATATATTTCATAAGGTTCGCCCCTCAGAACTTTCATAGCTTCGACTCCAAAGCTTCCACCCCATATCGGAACTTGAAGCCCTATAACATCAGATATCCCTCGTATAACTTCAGCCTCGTCGCCCATGTTGGGAAGTTTTATACCTCGTCTGAAAACTGTAACGTAAAAAGAAGGTATCTTAACCATCCACGATACAGGACTATTTTTCATTCTTGTGAACATCACATATGGATCAACATATTTGTCAATAGGTATGTTCTTGAGAGAGTCCATCATTACCTTTTTCGCAGCATCATACGGATTCTTCGAAGCGTTATCAACCGATGAAACGCCGACATGCATGTACTCTGAATATAAACTTACAACCAATACCCCTTCATTTGTTACTTCATCATTAAGGTAAACAGTATCGCAAGAGCCACCAACAAATTCTAAATTTTTTAAGTTATTTTTTAATGTATCATTGACTTTGTAAGCATCATGTTTATCCGTAAAGAATACATATGTAATTGTCGGTTTTTTATTATTGAGCGATTTTAATGCTTTATCCAAAGCTTCTTTCGTAGCTTCAGAAGAATCTTTTTTTGTTGAAAGTCCTACACCAACTAACAAGTTTTTCATTTTTCCACCTCATTTTTTAATTTATTTTCAATATTTAAGCATTGTTATGATTAAATAGTTACAACTCATACGATGCTATGCAGTATATGTTAAAAATCCAATAATTTCAAAGTTTATAAGTTTTTTGCAAGTTTTATGGATGATTCCATAAATTTTCCAATACCCAAACTCCTTCACAACAATGCTCGCCTGTAAAACAAAGAATTTATATATTAGATGTAATCTTATTGTTACATATGTCACAAAATAATTACAATATACCAATCGTTGGATCCCTGCTGAAATCTGAAAATCACATTAGGGGTTTAGCTAAACTTCTAAATACAAGTCAAACAACCATTGCCAGAAAAGTGCAGGAATTGCATAAAAGCAATATTGTAGATTTCAAGCAGGAAGGCAAAAACAAAGTAGTGTTTCTTAAAAAATCATTAGAAGCAAAGCAGTACGCTTATCATGTTGAAACACAGAAGCTTCTTGAAACATTAAGAAAACACCCTAATTTGAGAAGAATCATTGAGTTAATTAAGAAAAACGAAAAAATAAACTTGGCAATTTTATTCGGTTCGTATGCAAAAGATATAGCCAGAAAAGAAAGTGACATAGATGTTTACATAGATACAACTGACAAAAAATTAAAAGACGAAGTTGAATTAATTGATTCCAAAATAAGTGTGAAAATAGGAAAATATAATAGAGAAAGTCTGCTTATAAAAGAGATAGAAAAAAACCATGTGATAATAAAAGGGATTGAAATATATTATGAAAAGAATAAATTTTTTGATTAAATTAGCAAAAGAAGAAAAGTTGCAGGCAGTTGAACCCAGCAATGAGATTAAAGAAGCTTATCTTCAAAGAGCAAACGAATCCTTATCTTCACAAGAACATTGCTAAAAATAGGAAATCTTAAAGATGTTGTCGCTTTAGCTTATTATTCTATGTATTATTGCCTTCTTGCTGCGTTTTTCAAAATAGGAATAAAATGTGAAAATCACGCCGCTTCTATAATTATACTGAAATAAGTTTTTGGCGTGGACAATACCAAGATTTCAAAGGCAAAGTCTGAAAGAGTGGACAAACAATATTATGTCGATTTTTCCATAAATCTTGAAGAAGCGAACAATTCAATAAAGACTGCAGAAGAGTTTATTGCTGTGAATGACTTCATTGCAGCATTAACCGAAGAAAGGATAAAAGGATATCATGAAAAAGCTGTTTCTCTTTTTACTGAAGAAAGAAAATATAACAAAAAAATGTAAATTGAATAAATAAACAGAAGTAAAAGTCCCAATAATTTGAACACAAAATATACCCTTTACTCACACTTATTTCATTCGTGGCTTACAATCAGTTGTAGGTATTACGAACAGATAACAATCGCTCAATTTTTTTTATCAGTGAGTATATCTCAATACTCAAACTCTTTGGCAACTATACCATTATCAGTTATCTCCATTGAATTCAAGCCAGTCTTGACAACAGTTGTCTTCATCTTTTTCACTTCAAGAGTCCTCTGCACAGTCTTGCCCATTGTAATCATCTTCAATTCAATGATGCCGTCGCACATAAACTCAGACACAGTGTCTCGCGTGAAGAAACCGGAGTGATTCACAGAATCTCCTGCAATCAGGGTTGTAAATCCGTATTCTTTGAGCCTCTCCAAATAAAGATAAATGAACTGCTTTGATCTTTCTGTTGCAGAAGCAAACCTGTCTTTCGGAGCCTCTGATCCAAAAGATGTTTTTATTGGAAGCCTGTACAAGTCGCAGTTGACGCCGATAATTGAAATATCATCAATAACAAGCCTTTTTGCCTTAACGGATTCTGCTTCCTGCTTTATGACCTTCAGCAAGTCGTAATTGGCAACATCCATAGGGCATTTTATTATTCTGAACCTGTTCTCGTCCGAGAAATGCTTCAGGTTCATTCCAAGCTTCTTGGCCTGCTCCAACAATATCTCTGGCTTCTCATCAATAGTTACATAAAGCCCGTTGTCCCCGAAAATCAAGCCGTGATAAAGGAACTGCAGGCAGAAAATGCTTTTGCCGGTGCCGGGAGAACCGCACACCAATGTTTGAGTTCCTTCAAGAAGTCCTCCTTCAACTAATTCATCAAACCCCTTTATTCCAGTTGCAACTCTTTTTGGGAAATGCTCCATCAAATAAATGTAGAATGAGTACATATTTAAAGTTTGCTTTATTGACTTTCCGTTGAAAATGTCATCGATACGATACTCTCCATTCACAATGGATATTTTTTGAAAATACCTTCCATCGCAAATAGAAATGCCGAATACACAAAAAATTTAAAATAGTATAATATATATTAGTATAATTCAAATTATACAAAAAAAAGAGGCAAAATGGGAAACAAGTACTCAATTAAGAAAATAGTGGAGCCAAATATCTCTTTTCTACTGACGAACAAAACAGGAGGATACTTGTCGTTGTCAAAAAATCCTGTCAGCAGGTTTCAGGGAGTTGTTTTTGCAGAGCCTAATTTGAAGCAATTCAAGGTGATAGAAAACATTCTCCCAATAAATGCGGGAGAAGTCAAAAAAGCCATCGATCTATTCTACGAGGTGAAAAGGGAAAGAAAGAATCTGACTGAAACATTTTTCATGCCTAATGGCCTCAATTCAATATTTTATGAAACAAACGAAGAAGCAGAAATTGAGATTTTGCTTGATATAAGGGAATTGTATGACAACCGGAAATTTGGAAAATTCTATGAGATTGAAAAAGAAGATGACAGGATAATCATCAGATTCACAAAAAAAACCGACGAGAGAGAAGATAAAACAACCGGTGAAACAGAATTTGAGAAATATCTTGTGATAAATCCTGCCGGCGAATACCAAAAAATTGAAGAATGGAAAGAAATAAAATATTCGTACGACAAGGCAAGAAACTCAGAACCTGCAGCAGGATTTGTCTATAATGCCCTAAAAATAAGAACCAGTAGAACGGTTTTTTCATATTCCGCAAATAAAGAAGAGGCTCTGAAAGAATCAGAGTATGTTCTTAGAAATCTGGATGTGCTGAAAGAAGAGCAGAAAAAATACTGCCAGAGCATAATCCATGATACTGCAATAAAAAACAAGGAAATTGAAACAGCGTACAAATGTTCAATAAATGCAGTTGACAGCTTGATGTGCGAAATAGACAGCAGGCAGGGAATTTATGCCGGCTTGTGGTGGTTCTGCCAGTTCTGGGCACGAGATGAGGCAATTTCAGCAGGCGCACTCATAAAACAAAAAAAATATGTTGAGGCAAAAAATATTCTCTTCAGGATTTTGGATTCTGAAAGAGAAGACGGAACAATTTCCACAAAATATCCTGGCTCTGATCTGGGAAGCTCTGATGCATTGGGATGGGCGTGCAAAAGGTTTGAAGAATTAATTGAAGCAGGACAGATTTCTGAAAAGGAAATGTCTTTGCTGAAGGACAAGCTGAAAATAATAGTTGACATTCTTATCAAGACAAGGACAAAGGAAAGTTTCGCAGTTAGCAACACAAAAGAAACATGGATGGACTCGCTGTCCAGGGACGGAGTAAGGATTGAAATCCAGGCAGCAAGACTTGCCTTGTACAAGTTGATGAAAAAAATAACATCCGGCTCTGAAAACAAAATCTACGAAGGCCTTGAAAAGAGCACTGCAAGAAAAGTAAAGGAAGCATTCTGGGATGGAAAAATTCTTGCTGATGGCATTGAAGATAAAACAGTGAGGCCGAATGTGTTTATTGCTTATTACCTCTATCCTGAATTGCTGTCCAATGAAGAATGGTCACCCTGTTTTCAGAATTCGCTGAAAAAACTATGGCTTCCCTGGGGTGGTCTGTCAACAATAGATAAAAAAAATCCTGAGTTTGTGGCTGACCACACTGGAGAAAACCCAAAATCATACCACAACGGGGATTCCTGGTACTGGATAAACAATCTTGCAGGATTATGCCTGCATCGCGTTGATTCAAAAAAATTTGAGGCGCAGATAAAAAAAATCATTGAAGCCTCGACAAATGAAATCCTTTATTCGGGGGTAATTGGCTACCACGCTGAGCTAAGCTCTGCATCACAGCAGAAATCAGAAGGGTGCCCTGCACAGGCCTGGAGCAGTGCTATGTATGTGGAACTCGTGGAAGAGATTAAGGATTTATATGGCTCGTTTAAGGCGATCTAACACATATCGTGCGGATCCACATAAATATCTTTTTCGCGTAAATTCCTATACAAATCAATTAATTCCCCTAGAATATCATTAAGTTCGTGTTCGGTAATTAGGTCTTCAAGAAAATACATAAATTTGTTGTCAATGCCCAAATCCATCAAAAAGTACTTAACTGAAAAATAATTAGCTACTTTATCTTCTCCAGTTTCGCATACTATCCAATATTTTTCACTTCCTTTTTGCTCTTTGGAGGATGGACAAGACAACATTTCGCTTATGTCTTCAGGAATATAAAACCCTGAACTTTTCTCATCGAATAATCTTATTCCATTCATTTTAATTTTTGTTCGGCGATTTCCATATTTCCTTTGAATAAATATGATATATCCTTTCCTTCATCATTTTTTCCAGATAAATGCACCCAGGTTTCATCCGGGTTTTTTCCAGATTCTATATGCTGTTCTTTTTGTTCTGCGAGACAAGCAACAGCGTAGCGCATCGCTTCAGCAATATTTGGAAAATACTTTGTTTCCTCATCAATACCCATAACAGAAGGGTTCCCGCTTGAAATCCTGTATTCATTCAATATTTGATCCAAAACATCATCTTGAATTTTGTTCACCTTTTCATTTCGAATTTGCTGCTTGAATGGATTCAACTTCAGCAGGTTTATTATTTTTGTTGTTTTTGTTTATATAAATCGTGGTTCCGCTATCGGAAATTAAATGCACTCAAAGGCAATCAGGATTTTCCCCCTGGCTTCTGTACACTTCTTTGTGCGTCTGCAGAATATCAAGAGTTGTATTAATTGCTGTCTCTATGCTTGGGAAACGCAATGTTTTTTCTTCCAAAATACCTGTTTCAGAATCGTCAATGTGAATTGTGTACAGCATAAGCACATCATTCAATATCTTGTTTTTTTCTATAGGGTATTCTTTATTATTTTTTTCTGCGCATAGGGAATTTTGCTTCCTTATCTTTTCTTCCCATTCTCACGCCAGAATCGTAGGAACTCTCAATGAGGTTTTCAACAATATTTTCAAGTTCAGGCTCACTTACATTCAGTTCCTCTGCAAGAATGACTATATTTTCCGAAGCATAGTCCTTAATCATATTTCTCTGTTCATTTATTCTTTCTGCAATATCAGGTATGCTTTGTGAATTCAGGTAAGACAATCTTTTCAATTCATCAACTCTTTCCAAAAGCCCTTTAGTGATAAGCAGGGGGTGATTATAATCAGAAAAGTCTTCACCCATTTCTCTATATGAAAGATGTATTTTTTCAAAAATTTGATAGAAGTCAGTCCACTCCCGAATATCCGAAGGCGCAACCCTTCTTGAAATCCCCACTGATAATCCCTCCTGAACTTTTGGCGCATATAACTGCAGTTCTCTTCTTAAGTTCAGCACAGGATTTCTTCCTTTGTAGCCATCCATTTTTTTTTCCCTGCATAATCCTGCTTTTTGTCAGTTTTAAATATTATTTCTTTTCTTTTCGCCGGCTAAAATATCATTCCTTAAGCAAGTCTTCTAATCTTAAGTGATTCGTAACTATTGTTCCATTTCTTTTTTCAGTGTCCTTCTTGACTTTATTTGAGTCTGATACCAGTATTGTATACGTTACACCAGTTTCTACTAACTCATATCCTATTTTGAACAAACCAAGAAACATTCGAGGTCTTTCTTTAAGCTCACTTATTTCATAGTAGCTATGCCGAAACTGATCTATTGTAGGAACATCTCTTTTTTTAGCATCTTTGCAGTAACTTCCCGCAATTGTAATTTCCATGTCCTTAATGTGGCTCTCAATACCTTTCTTAACTTCAAATAGCGAACTATAAACCCTTGTTGGATTAACATTCCAGCCCTCTCCTACAAGTTCAACATGATATTCTCTTTTCACTTCGTTCTTGTTCTTGTCGTCATTTTTTGCCATTTTTCTCTACCTTCCAAGTATAAACAATAAACATGGAGAGAAGAATTAAAAAATAGTTAGGGGTGAATTTTTTAATACGAATCTCTCCATGCCTATTGAGCGTGATTTAGTGAGTTTTATTTTTCAGTTTCTTCAATTTCTTTGACATTTTCCAATGCGCATGTAAATACATTTTCAATAATCATCATTATTCTTTTTTTGTATTTACCAATTTCTTGAGGAGTTATTAATCCCTCAATAAGTGAGTGATGATAATTTGCATATACCCTGTCTAAATATTCCGCAAAAAGTTTTCCATTTTCTGCAAACGTTTTGGAATATGAGCCGAAATGCTCTGGCTTTTCCAGTAATTTGTCCAGATTTGCTTTTAATTTCATAGCGGTTTCTTTTCCGTCTTGCATTAAGTCTTCAATTCCATTTCCTTCCATTTTAACTTCACTCCTCCATTGCTACCAGAAACAATGATTGCGACCAGCCAAGAGGACTGTTTTCATTGTGCTCCTCGCTGTCCGCAAAGTAAAGCTCTGGCAGTTCTCCTTTTTCATTCACTGCATTCATTGTAAGAGACATATAATATTCATATTTGTCCTGCATGTTCATTTGTTTGTAAATTATTGCAAGCCAGGGCAGTCCCATTGTCCATTCAGCCTCGGCATTTCTGAAGTAATACTGATCGCCGGCATACCTGACAACTCCCTTTTTTCTGAGCAGATATTTCTCAATGTTTTCCAAAATCTGGATTTTCTGATTTTCGTCAACAACATTGTACGGGTAAATCAATGACAGCAATGCAAGGTCAACATTTTTTGTTTCTGATTCACGAGGCAAAATTTTATTGAGCGCTTTCTCGCCAAGCTTTATCAGCTTTGAGTCAACATCAACAATCCTGTTGATTTTTTTCAATCCAGCAACACAAGCTCCAACAGAACTTGCGTGCACTTCTTCATTTTCTTCCCACATTCCGTTGTCAGCATCCTGCCAGTATTCAATTGCATTAAGGTAATCAACAAGTTTTTTTATGATTCTGAAATCATTTTCATCTCTCAGAACATTAATGCCTTTGCTTTCAAGGTCTCCGATTTTGAACAGCAAAGCACCAACAGCGTCATTCTGCTTGTTGCCCCATTCTTCCCAGATTTCCTCCATTGTCCCAGGGTGGTATCTGGCGTGTATGTATCGCCATCTTTCTTTTGGAAATGGCTGTTTTATCATCCAGTCAATTTTATGCTCGTGCTTCAGCATTATGTCGAGGAGTCTTTGATAAGTTGAAACTGCTTTTTTCATCGCACTCTTTTCCAGGCCCAGTGCAGTGTATATATTGTCCCTTATCCACGCTTTGTTGTAGCCTGTTGAAACATCTTTTTTTGAAGCTGAAAACAGTCCATTCTCATGTTGCAGTTCATTAATCAATATCAGTGATTGCTGTATCATTGTCATCCCTGTGATCGCTTTTTATGTCGCTGTAATCTCCGTAGTCTATTGCACTGAATTTTGCAATTATTACTCTGATTATTACTTATTACAACGGGTAGTATGCAAAATACATCCACCACTAACCATATTACTATTTGCAAGTAACAACCCCTATATAAATCTTTCGCTACTTTAGAGTTGCAAAATATTAGATTCAGTCAGATTTCTTAAGCAGAAAACAATACGAACCAGTGTAATGTTTTATTTTTCTCAGATGGCTTTTATGCCCTTTTCCTTAATCAGCACTTTTGCATCTTCACATTTTTCAATTCTCTTTATCATGCTTTCAAGTTCAAAATTCTCAAGAAGGTCATTATTAATCAAAAATTCGTCAAGGTCAATTGCCTCATAAACAAAGCCAGTTTTTTTTACCGGATTTATCAGCTTCTTTCCAAGCAGCGTCAAAATCTTGCTGTACTGCCATTCAAGGATTATCTGCTGCTGCAGGGCATTTGTGGCGGAATTTGAAAATCTCCTGAACAGCCTTGCAGTTCCGGATATTCCTTTTGTCTCTTCTTTTGCAAAGTCGCACTTTCCAAAGGCGATGCTCTTGAAATCAAATTTTGTAACAGGAAAAGACCTGCACACAATGGGCCTGTCGCTGTAAACTGTGCAGAATTCTTTCTCAGAATAGAATGGACAGATGTTGTGGTGCACGTAATAGTCTACGATTATCATTAGCTTTTTTTTGCTGTCGAGGATAACCCTCTTTGGCAATAAATTCAATTTCACCTTTTTTTCCTCTGCAATTCTCATGAATGTTCGGGCTTCCCAGGGAAATAACGAGATTGTGATGTTGCCGAGTTTTGGAAGGTAAACTATGCCGAAGTTGTCGAAGTAATAATCATTAAATGTTTTTCTTTCCTTTTCATTGAGATTTATCCTCCCAATAAACCTGCAGCATTCCCCGCAGTCGTTGCATTCTCTCATTTTGTATCCGGATTTTTAGTTCAATTGATAAATTTTGCTGATTTGAAGCGGCATTGAAAACCTCGCTTACGCTCGGCCATTGGCTTCAAAATGCCCGATGAAGTTAATTGGATGGTGCTGCGTTCCCGCAACGTCTTTCGCCCCGTTGACAAGCGATGTGCAGCGTTCACTTCGTTCAGCTGCACGCGCTCGCCCTACGAACATTAATCAAGGCGAGCGCGTTAAGAGGGATTGCGAAGCACATCCCTCCT
>DATDSP010000046.1:0-8509 GCA_035291205.1 Candidatus Nanoarchaeia archaeon
ATTACAACAGTGAAGGTATAGAAAACATAAACATCCACGCAGAAACCAGGGGGTAAGAAATATGGAGAACAAAGAAATTTTCGACATATTATTCAGGGAAAAACCCGCAATGATGTTGGTTGAGTTGAAGAACGCAAAAAACGAGATATATGCATCGGCGCTCGCAAAAAAAATTGACTGCACTTATTCTCATGTTGTCAAGATCTTGCAGGAAATGGAGAAAGCAGGACTTGTTAATTTCGACAAACAAGGAAGACTGAAGCTTCTTACGCTGACAAAGAAAGGATCTGATGTGGCAGAGCACATAGACCAGACAAGAATATTGCTCTGATTTTTTTTTGTTTTTTTTTAGATTTTTTAAAATGCCAAGAAAAAAATCTGCGCAGAAAAAATTCCAGCCATGCGCTAAAAAACCAAAAGGGGTTTCAAAGGCAGTTACGGCAGTAACAGGCGTGGCGCTTCTGGCATTTTTATCTTACTGCGGAATAGATCGCCATTATGATGGTGAGATTAAGCAAAGATTTCTTTTAAGAGACAAAGTACTGGTCGGCGCAAAAAATACATGGAGAAGCGACAAACCCAATTTTTCCCTGCCTATGAAAATGAAATACGTCACTTTGTTGGATTCGATTGAGGAACATTTTGATGACAATTTTCAAGGTTTTGCTGACTTTGTCAAATCAGAGCCATTGCTGTTTTACGCGTTGACAGACTCCGATGCTGAAATATCAGGTAATGTGGTAAAAAACAGCAGAGGGTTTGAAATAAAAGTAATTCAAAATGAAAGAAATTCTCTTTTGGGTTACATCACTGAACTGCTTAAGGGGGATTACTCTCATAAAGATGAGATTATCAGTATTTATGATGTTCATAAAAATGCGCTCTTTCCAAATATAAACAATAAAGCCGCTCTTGAAGGAATGATTAATGCCATGGCTATTTATCAGCAACACCTGAGAGCTAAATCCCAGGAACACTTTTTGTCAGAGCTTCCAAATTATTTTTACGAGGATGTTATAACTTACCAGGATTCTTCAGGTGAAAAGCGAATATCTACAGAGCAGCTAAAAGAAATAAACAGGATTGGCAGGGAATATTTTTCTCAGCTTAGCGAGCATCTGAAGAATTCTTCTTATACGACTCTGGATGAACACTTTTTTGATAGAACAGCAATAAGCAGATTTCATACACATCCCAAAAATACTGATGATTGCGAACCTTCATTGGCAGATAAAGCAGGTTCTTACATATCCGGAACAAGTTTTGTTTTTGCGCGCGCAAATGATGTGTTGCACATCTATGTAATCATTCAGGGCAAATCAAAAGAATTTTATTCCCAGCCATTGGATTCTAGGGTTTTGCATAATCGTATGAAATAGGGCGAACAACACTTTTTAGAATATGGACTGATTTTGTTGACCTGGGCATTGTCACACGCACAAGGGACATTGGCAACGCTAAAATGTACAGTCTAAATATGAAAAATCCATTTGTTCAAAGAATGGTGGATATCTTTGACAACGTGGTAATAGAACCCTTAAATAAGCAGAAGAAAATGAAGATTTTGGTGAGGCATTGAACTAATTGTGGCTCTCAAAGTTTATAAGAAACCAATTTGTAAATCATCCTCGCAGCATTGTCCTCTGAAATTGTTGTACAGCATTGCGGTTTAACTTCAACAATGTCAAAGCCAACAACATTTTTCTTCCTGAAAATCGCCCTGAACAATTTCATTGCAGCACTCCAGGAAATTCCATCAGGCTCAGGAGTTCCTGTTCCCGGAAAAACTGATGCATCAAATCCATCAACATCAATTGTTATGTACACGTCGTTGTTCTTTATTGCATCAACTATCCTGTCAACATCATTTTCGCTTATTTTTTCAAAGAAAATCGAATTTTCAATTTTCTGCTCAGTGACATAACCCATTTCTTCTTCTGAAGCAGTTCTTATTCCAACCTGAACAGCGTCGCAACCAATCTCCCTTATTCTTCTCATCGTGCAGGCGTGGCTGTACTTTGATTCCTGATATTCATCTCTTAAGTCAAGATGAGCATCTATCTGCACTACGCTTAGGTTTTTATGCGCTTTGCTCATTGCGCGAATTGCACCTATGCTGACCGAATGGTCCCCTCCAATCATCACAGGAAATTTCTTCAGTGCAAGTATTTGATCAAAAATGCCCTCTATAACCTGTGACATTCTTTCGGGCGACTTGCAGCTTGGAAAAACTTCCGGCAGGGTGTGAATTTTTGAAGAAACATCTCTTTTTGTTTCCAAATCAAAAAATTCCATCTCTGCAGAAGCGTTTATTATTGCACGCGGGGCTTTTTTCGAGCCAGAATTGTACGAAGCAGTGCAGTCATATGGAACAGGAAGTATCAGGACATCGGATTCTTCAAGTTCAGGATTTTCCTGGCCTGTAAATGTGAAATGAGTCTTATTGTACTTCATCTTGTTAGACTTCGCATACTTCAGTTCTGTTTTACAGCTAAATTGATTTCTCTATGTACATCTTGAATCTGCTTGGATCATAAGCCCAGTCTTTTGGCAGCCTATTGGTTCTTTTGTAGTATTTTACAAGGCGCCTCATTTTTGATTCTGTTATTATCAAACCTCTATGCGCTGCCTCGTCCTGTTTATTGTTCTCCAAATGTTTTTGCAACACCACATATCTTTTAATCAATGAGAGCAAGTCATCAGGAATCTCAGTCAGCATTTTTTTTTCTTCAAGTAATTTTGTTATCTTTTTCCCAACGATTGTTCTCACATTTGGAATGCCGTAAACATCCCTGAGATAAAGACCTATCTGAGAGGCATTCTTTCCTTCCTTTGCAAGCTTTGTAATTAGAATTTCGACTTCTTTTGGTTTGTACCTAACCCATACTGGAACTGTTTTTTTCAAAGGTTTTTTTGAACCTGATTTTCCTCTCTTCCTGGAATACATTCTTGCCATTATCTCACCGCATTGTTTTCTTTATTTTTTTATTTCTATTATTTTGTTTTTATTATTTTCTAGGAGAATTAATTGTTTCTCCAGTATAAGCAAGCAGCTCAACAGAGCAACCGGCTTACCTCGATGATTGTCAAAAATAAGGTTTTGTTTATAAATTTATTCTTTTGATGTATGTGCATAGCATCCTTAAGGTCAAAATTCAATCCGTAAGTATCAGCGACGAGCGTCGCGAGGGGTGGCTCCCAACCGTTTCGTCAGTTGACGCCGATGTGAGGAGGGATGTGCTTTGCAATCCCTCTTAATGCGCTCGCCTTGATTAATGTTCGTAGGGCGAGCGCGTGCAGCTGAACGAAGTGAACGCTGTACATCGCTTGTCAACGGGGCGAAAGACGTTGCGGGAACGCAGTTCCATTGTCATTCACGTCGAGAATTTTGAAGATGCTATGCACATACCTTTTGATTTTTGCTGCGGCAAATATTGTGCTAAATAATCGTTCACAAAACCATTCATAAAATTTAAATATGTCTTCCGGATACATCTGATTAAATCAGTCAATCATCAATCTGATTAATCATCGACTGTTTAAGTTTTGGAGGAATGAGAAAATGGGAATATTGGGTGTAACAAAAAAACTTGGGGAAGGAAGTGATATTATAAAAAAGCTCGGAGCTGTAGGCGAAGTTGGAAAAAAAATCCTTGCTTATCTTCTGGAAAGTGACTCCGCCACCGTTGGTGAAATTGCGGACTACACAAATCTTCCAGAAAATAGGATTGAGAAGGCGATAGCAGATCTGATAAAGGCAAAACTCCTCCAGAAATCCGGAGAAAAATATTCAATTCCCGACACAGTCAAGCAATGGGTTGAGAAAGCAGGAATTGTTTGATTCTTGCAATGTTAGCCTTTGCGTTTTCGTTTTCTTTTTCATCATTTGAAATTAAAAGAATTTTTTCGTACAAAGCCGTGGCATCAGCAAATTTTTTCTGCAGAACATACAATTCTCCCAGCAGAAAATAAGCCCGCGCATAATTCGGATTGATTTCCAGCGCTTTCAGTAAATTCTGTTCAGCTTCCTCAAATTCATCCAAAAACTTGAATTTTACCAGCGCAATGTCACAGTATGCCTTTACGTCATTTGGATTTTCCTCAATTCTTTTTTTGGAATATTCCACATAAATTATCTGCTTCTTTTTGATTTCTTCATGCCCCTTAATATCTTCACAATGATGGATTATGATGTCAACATCGCCAACTTTGGCTTTTTTTCTTTCGAGAGAATCATCAATTGTTTCATGCACAGCATTTTTGTAATAATATCCTTTGAAATTCCTGAAAAATCTCACACGGGGAAGAGGAATATAGCCTGTATAATTTTTTTCTCCGATTTTTTTTGGTTCATCCGGCTGTTTCCAATTCAAGTCATTTTCGTTGTTCGAATAAGTTCTTACTTCGAATGTAAGCGCATCGAAATCCATTTCAGATAATTTTTTTATGAAAACAAGGCTTTCGCGGTCAATAAACTCATCAGCATCCAAGGTGAGAATCCAGTCTCCTTTGGCGTTCTTCAAATATGTGTTTCTTGCTTCGCTGAAATCATCACTCCAGGTGAAATCAATTATTTTCGCATCAAACTTGCTGCAGATTTCTTTTGTTCTGTCATTGGAGCCGGTATCAACAACAATGATTTCGTCAGAAATGGCCTTTATGCTGTTCAGGCAGCTTTCAACTAATTGTTCTTCGTTCCTTGCAATCATGCAAAAACTCACTGTCGGAGGATTCAATATTTTGATAAATTTTCCAAGATAACAGTCTTTTGTGATGAGCCTTCTTGATAAATCATACCTTGTCAAAAACCCATTGTTGTTCAGCTCTCTTCCAGAAACAGTATTAAGAAATGATGGTTTTATTTTTTTTATTACTTCCTGATTTATGTCAGTATTTTTGTAAATGAAATCATTAATTTCAATTCCCAATTTGTTTTCAATTAATTTCTTTGCTTCGGTAACGGCCTCATCCGCGCCATCAGCATAATTAATCTCATCATATTTTTTTCCGGCACAGCCGATTTTAAATCCCTGATTTTTTATTCCATTAATTTCATCCCAGGTCAGGCTTTCTTCCCCGACAAGTTCTGTTGCTACAAAAAGCTCTGCCTTGAAATCGTTCTTTTGCAGAATTGGAATCGCCTTCAAAAATCCTTTTCCGAAATTAATGAAAGCAATCGCAACAGACTTTTCAGGAAGCTCTTTTTTTCCTTCGACAAAATCGCCAAGTTCAGAAATTGATATCGCAGCGAAATCATTTTTCCTGAGATAGTTCATCTGTTTTTCAAATTCTGAAAGCAAAACAGCGAAATTATCAGTTGAATAATTGCCAACATCAAAATACAGCAGGATGGGAATATCTTTGTGCTTCATAAGACTAAGAAAATGGTGCGGATATTAAATTATTTTGTTATGCGCGTACGCAAGGATGCTATGCACATACCTATTTGCAGTTACTTCACCAGCCATCCGCTTTCATAATATTTTTTTATTCCAGTAGCAGGATCATTCTTGGGAACAAATCCGATTTTTTTCTTTGCCAGGGACATATCACACTCAGTGTAATCCTGATACCTGTCAGCGTAAGGATTGTCAATGTATTCCGGCTTTCTTTTTAGGCCCATAACTGAGTTAAGTATTTCTATCAATTCATTGAATGTTGTTGCTTTTCCGTAACCGCAGTTGACAACACAGCTTTCTTTTGCCTTTGATGCAAGAATGTTTGCAGCCACGACATCCTCAACATAAATGTAATCCCTTTTTTGCTCTCCATATTTGAATATTCTCGGATTTCCCCTAATCATTTGCTGTGCCAACTGGTAAATCATACTCGCCATTTTCCCCTTATGGTTTTCTCTTGGGCCATAGACATTGCAATATCTGAGACCAACAATTTTAACATCAGGATGTTCCTTTGCAAATTTCATTGCAAATTCATCAAGGAGTTTTTTTGATTTTCCATACGGATTCAACGGATTCATTGCGCCATCTTCCTTATAAGGGGCTGGAGCATCGCCGTAAACTGCTGTTGAGGATGCATAAACAATTTTTTTGCAGCCATTCTCAACAACCTTCTTGAACAGTTCCTGCGAGGAATGCAAATTGACTCTCATCATTTCCTTCTCATCAAGAACAAGAGTATCAGTTATCGCCGCCTGATGGAAAACAACATCAACTTTTCCGATTGCGTCCCAGTCAATGCCAATAAAACTTGGTCTCAGTATTTTTCCATTGAAATTCGGCAGTTTCTGTTCAGCATCATGACCTGCGATTATTACATCATGCCCTTCCTTAATCAGATGTAAAGCCAGATTTGAGCCTACAAACCCCGTTCCTCCTGTAACCAGACATTTCATAGCAGTAAGAAAGGGCAATTTATTTATAAAAATAACTAATCTTTACCCTTTATTTAATAAAAATGAAAATTAAAGGGTAAGTTTTATATATGGGTTGATTTTATGCATTTATATGGTGTATTTATACAAAAAGACAGTAGGAGACAAATCATATTATTACCTGAGGGCTTCGGTTAAAAAAGGAAGCAAAATTCTTGTGAAAGACATTGCTTATTTAGGCAGATCACCGGATGAAATAAAAAGGGCTCTTGAAAAGCTTCCAAAATATTCAAAGCAAATCAGAAAGGCGTACAGGACAATTAATGTTTTTCTTGAGTCAAATAAGTACATGGATAAAATAAAGGCATCCGAGCTTAAGAAAGACGATCTTCTTGATTTTGAGGCTCTTGCGGAAATAGAAGCCTGCAGACTGCATTTCAACACAGATTTTAAGAGAAATAATGAGCTTACGAAAAAGGAAATCTTAAAGAATTTTGTTGTTGAATTTGCTTTCAATACCACATCCATTGAAGGCAATACGATAAATCTCAAGGAGGCGAGAATTCTGTTGGAAGAGGGATTAACGCCGAAAAGCAAAGCATTGAGAGAGATTTATGATTTGCAGAACACAGAAAAAACCTTTTTTGATTTGATTGAATCAAAGTCTGAAATCAGCCACGAATTCATAAGCAGGGTGCATTCAGAATTGATGAGAAACATCGACACGAGAACAGGATACAGAACATCGGATCTCAGAGTGATAAAATCGCATTTTGAACCGACGCCAGCGCCTTATGTTAAGGCAGATATGGATTTGCTGCTGAAATGGTATGAAAAAAGCAAGTTAAAATTGCATCCTTTTGTGCTTGCGGTTGTTTTTCATCACAAATTTGAGAAAATACATCCTTTTATGGATGGCAATGGAAGAACAGGAAGACTGATGCTTAATTTCATTTTGATGAAAAACAAATATCCGCCGGTAATAATAAGAAACAAGAATCGCGGGACATATTTAGACGCACTAAGAAACGCAGATAGCGGTGATTTGAACAAAGTTGCTGTGGGTGATTACAATAAACTCTTAAAATTTGTTGCGCGAGAACTCTCTGAAACATATTGGGGCATATTTTTATAATCTACCCTTTATTTAATAAAAATGAAAATTAAAGGGTAAGAACAAAAAATTGGCGAATTTGACACGAAGGCTATAAAATCAAAGAATGAAATCAATTAAACAGAGATTTTGGGAAATAGATTTTTTGCGGGGAATTGCAATAGTGATGATGATAATCTTCCATTTAATGTTTGACTTGGCTTATTTTGGAAGTTACAGCATCAATGTATCTTCAGGCTTCTGGCTTTACTTTGCACGGGCAACAGCCCTGATGTTTATCTTCTTGGTGGGAATTTCTCTTGCATTAAGTTTTTCAAAAGCAGGAAATCTCAGGAAATGGAGAATTAAAAATCTGAAAAGAGGTCTTGTTGTTTTCTTCTTTGGTTTGATCATCACTCTGATTACCTGGCTGTTTTTAAGAGAGGAATTTATAATTTTTGGCATACTTCATTTCATAGGCATCTCAATTATCATTTCAATGTTTTTTATTGATTTAAAACACTGGAATTTGTTGCTTGGCATTTTCCTGATTTCATTGGGAATTTGGCTGTCAGACTTTACTTTCAATTTTCCCTGGTTGTTGTGGCTTGGATTCCAGCCAGCATCCTTTTACACTCTGGATTATTACCCTCTTCTGCCCTGGTTTGGAGTTGTGCTGATAGGAATTTATTTTGGTGGTTTATTGTACAAGAAAAACACCAGAAAATTCAAAATCCCTGATTTTTCAAAATCCCTCCTTGTAAAACTGTTTGGCTTTCTTGGAAGAAATTCCCTGCTGATTTACCTGATGCATCAACCGATATTGATTGTTTTGTTGTATGTTTTAGGTATTGTCAAGTCCGGGTTTTTATAACGAAAAGATAACTTATATAAATAACGAAAAATAACAAAATTTTATTTCAGCCCCGTGGTGTAGAGGCCAATCATACCGGCCTTTGGAAGCAAATAAAATACTGATGAAAGCCGGTGACGGCGGTTCGAATCCGCCCGGGGCTATTGATTTCGCTCGCTTATGATTGTTCATTTGGAGAGTGTTGATTCGTACAATCGCAGCGAAGCGA
>DATDSP010000047.1:0-6753 GCA_035291205.1 Candidatus Nanoarchaeia archaeon
TTATGTCTTCAGCAGGAATGCCAACCCCCATTTCTCTTTGAGCTTTCAGCACAACAACCCATAGCTTCCTCTCATCAATCACATTTGCTCTTTCAGAAAAAAGATCATTTATTTTTTCAGTAGCGTATCTTTCAGACAACACATTCAAGTTTGCCATAGTTTCCCTCCTTTAACTATAAATTGATATCCTGCGTGAACAATAAAAAGAGGGATGTGCATAGCATCTTCAAAATTCTCGACGTGAATGATGATGGAGCTGCGTTCCCGTAGGGAGCGACCCCTCGCAACGCTCGTCGATAAAATTGTTTTATGGAATTTTGACCTTAAGGATGCTATGCACATACAAAAAGAGCCTGTTTTTATATTTTTGTTTGATGCGAAATAATGGATAAAAGTTGAACATACCGACTCTAAAGAGAGAAGAAGAACTTGCATTTACTCTTTTCCGATGCCTTCGATGAATCTTTCTGCTTCCATAGCTGCTTGGCATCCTGATGCTGATGCAGTTATTGCCTGCCTGTAAATGGAATCCTGCACATCCCCGCAGGCAAAAACACCTGGAATGCTTGTGCGTGTTCTCCTGTCAGTTTTGATAAGCCCGGTCTCATCAAGCTCAAGCTGACTGCCCTGAAAGATTTCAGTGTTGGGCTTGTGGCCTATGCCGAGAAACATTCCATCAACATTTATTTCAGAAATTTTACCTTCAGTGTTTTTAATCTCCAATCCAGTAACTCTGTTTCCATCTCCAAGAACTTCAACCACCTCGTGATTCCAGATGAAGTCAATTTTCTTGTTGCTGAAAACCCTGTCCTGCATTATTTTGCCGGCTCTTAATTTGTCCCTTCTGTGAATTATAATGATTTTATCAGCGTATTTTGAAAGGAACAATGCCTCTTCGCAGGCTCCATCTCCTCCGCCGATAACAGCGACTTTTTTTCCCTTGAAGAAATAAGCGTCGCAGGTTGCACAAGTTGACACTCCTCTGCCGATGTATTTCTTTTCAGACTCCAAGCCAAGCCATCTTGCTGATGCGCCTGTTGCAATAATAACAGATTTTGCCCTAAGAATTTTGTCCCCGTAACCAATCTCAAAACCCTCACCCTTTGCAGTAAATGAAGATGCGTCTTCGCTTATGAATTTTGCCCCAAATTTCTCTGCCTGCTTTTTCATATTTTCTGAAAGATCTCCTCCAAGAATGCCGTCAGGAAATCCTGGGAAATTCTCAACCATTGTTGTCAATGCGATTTGCCCTCCTTTTTCAGGGCCTTCAAGAACTATTGGATTCAAATTTGCTCTTGCTGCATACATTGCTGCAGTCAAGCCAGCACAGCCACTTCCCAAAATCACAAGTTTGTTGATTTCATCATCCGAGTTCATCAAAATCAAGAAAAATTTGTGGTTTATAAAGATTTAGATTTTGTTTTTCGCAGAACCATTCTGCAAATTTTGCTGTGAATAAATTATAATAGAAAACCTAAATTTGTCAAAAACTCCGCACTGGAGCGCAGAGCATGTAGCGGAGTTTTTGAGCATGCTCAGAAATTGCTCGTCCTTACTGCGTGCTGAAGCATCGTAGATTGCGTCAAGAGCAATTTCTGACATTTAATATTATTTGTCAGGTTTTCTAGTATATAATAGAGGAAAAATTATATTAAAAACTATTGGTCTCTATTATATTTTTATTTTTTTCCGGATGGGATTTGCTTTTTCACAGTGCACTGTCAGCTTTAAACCACTCTTCCTTTCAGCCAATATGTAAATGCATCAACAACCTCAACATCAATTTCTGTTCCAAAGGGATAATCGCTTATTTTTCCTTCAATAACAACAGGCTTGTAGCAGTAGTTTCTGCCCACCATTGTGTTGTTTTTGCCAATCTCATCGATGAGAATTTTTCCTTTCCAGCCAATCCATTTTCTGTTTCTTTCAAGAGCCATCTTTTCAAATTCTTTCGTCAGTATTTGAGATCTATTCTTGCTCTCATTGCCGTGAACATCCTGCTTCATTCTTGCTGCTGCTGTTTCAGGCCGTGCGTGAAATCTGGAAATATTGAGTGCATTGGGCTTTATTCTTTTCACTAATTCAACAGAGTCCATAAACTGCTCCATTGTTTCAGAAGGAAAACCGCAGATGATGTCCGTCGAAACAGTTATTTCGGGAATATGCTTCCTAAATTCATTCACAATTCCCTCAAATTGCTCAACAGTGTACCAGCGCACCATTTTTTTAAGAATATCATTGTTTCCGCTCTGAACGCATAAATGCAGAAACTTGAATACCTTTTCGTGCTTGAATGCCTCAATGAATTTCTGCAGGTTATTTTCATTTATGTGGGTGGGATTTATCATTCCAATTCTTACTTTGAAATTTCCTTCAATACTGCAAATTTTTTCAATCAGCTCAGGAAGCGTTGATTCTTTTTCTGCATCAGTCATATAAGCGCCATTGTCCTGGGAAGTGAGCCAGATTTCCCTGCACCCGTCATCAACGCTGTTCTCAACTTCCGAGATTATTTTTTCAACAGGATAAGAATGCAGTTTTCCTTTTACCTGCCTGACAGAGCAGTAAGTGCACACCTGGCTGCACCCATCTGATATTGGAACAATGCTTACAGCAGGATTCTTTCTTATTTTTGGCAGTTTTATCTTTACTTCCTGCTTCCTGCTGACAATCTCAACTATCTTTCCTTCAAGGAGCTTGTTTTTTGCTTCGACAATATCAGTTATGTTGTCTGTGTTGACAATAGCAGTTCCTGGAAAATTATTTTTGATGATAGGCAACATCTGGGAAGTCACACATCCGGAAATAATGAGTTTTTTATCAGGATACTTTTCTTTTATACGTCTTATTTCCCTGAGCGCCTTATTATCCCCTTTTACTGTACAGACATTGGCAATTATTATGTCTGCACTTATTTCATCGCCAGAGTTTTCACTATCGCAGGTTATTGTCGCTGCATTTCCTTCGTTTGCCAAAAGCCCAGCCATTGCTTCAGCTTCATGAGTATTTGCAGAGCAGCCGTATGTCCTGATGTGAATTTTTGCCATATGCGCTTTAGCAAAACGAAAAGTATTTAAATTTTTAATCTATTTAATTTTTGTTTTTATAAAAAAGAGAAGTTTTGGGGTGATAGAATGCAGCAAGTTGAATTGGGCGGAAACATAGTTCTTTCAGGGTTTCAGGATATGGATGGCGGAACAATGATAATTCTCAAGAAAATAATAGGGAATTATGCAAGAAAGTTTTCTGATGCAACACAAAATTTTGAGAAGCTGATTGTCAGTCTTAATCCGCAGAACTCAGAATATTTTGTTGACGTCCAGCTTATGCACGACGGTTCTTCGATAACCTCGCAGTTCTCAGACAAGAATATTTTCTTTGCAATCGACAATGTAATGAAGAAGATTGAGACAGCTGTTGGTTGTTGATTTTTTTGATGTTTTTTTTAATTTTTAATATTCTTGTATGTGAGTTTGCAAACATATTTTTTTTATTAAAATTCATCATATCCAATTACCTTCTCCAACCAATACTTTCTATCTTTTATTTTCTTTTTTTTATTTTCCTGAAGCTAAATGTTTATATAATCTTTTCATTTTCAAGTGGTAAACTTATTACCGCAACAAAAGGGAACACAATAATATCAACAGTTGGGGGTGGAGTAGTTGACATCCAGCAAAATAAACAGAGACATTAATCTATCAGGAACAACATCAAGAACAGCACTGTTTTTTTCAACAGCATTATTGACCGTATTGCTCATTGTTGTTTTATTCTCAGCAGATGCATCAGCAGCATGCATTAATCTGACATCAGGGCTTAAAATCAATGAAAGCTCAACATTATGCCCGGGAAGCCACATTGTAAATGCAACAGTAAACATAACTGCAAATGATGTTTCACTTGACTGTGCAAATGCAGTTATCACAACAACAGATGTTCCAGAATCAGCAATAAGCATTGTTGGAAAAAATAATGTCACGATAAGCAACTGCATTATCAGAAACCACAAGGCCGGAATCAATTCATTGAACTCAAACTTGACTTTGCAGAACAGCCAGCTTAGCCAGGACAACATTGGAATCATTTCAAATAATTCAAGGTCAAGAATCATTTCAGGCACGTTCACCAGCAACAACATCAGCGTTCTTCTTGACCAAAATCTCAACAGCTATTTGTATCTCAATACAATCAACAGCAACATCAATAACAGCACTGCAATTTTTGTTGTCAGGGGAAACAACAACTCAATCATAAACAACATGATTCTCTCAAATTACATTGGAATAAGACTATACTACTCAGAAAACAATTCATTGAGCTCAAACACCATAAATTCTAATGCCCTGGGGCTTTTGATAGAGAATGGAAGCAAGAATTCAGTTACAAACAATGTCTTCAATGCAAACAGTCTTTACGGAATTTTTGTCAACAGTTCGATCAACAACACAATTGTGTCAAACCACCTGTATATCAATAACATCACTGACACAAATCCAAACTTAACAATAAACAGCTATTGCAAGAATTCAGTTGAGAATAAATATTATCTTAATGCAACAGGCCCAAGATGCATTGACACACTCCCATTAAGCGTTTCTATACTCAATCTGACAAACAACACAATCTTCACTACAAACAACATAACAGTAAAAGCAGTTTCAAACAAGCAGGCAGTCTGCAAATATGCTGTTGACAAATGCCAGTTTGAGAACAATGCAACCTCCTGCTTTTCAGCTACTGCCTGGACAAATATGGCAGTTACCGGAAGCCTGAATCACTCGCAGGCATTGATACTGGGCGATAATCTTTTTAATGAAACCTACAGGGTTTATATAAATTGCACGAGTTCAAATGTGTCTATATTCAACGCAGTTAAATTCAAGGTAGATTCATCACCTGTTGGAATCACAGTAATATCACCGCAAAATATGACGTATAACAGCACCAAAGTCTTTGTTCAAGTCAATCTCAGCAAGCAGGTGAGATTCATTAAAGTAGCATATGACAACAGCCAGACTTACCAGACAGTATGCAATTTCAACTGCACGCAGTACAAAAGAAATATCACATTTTCACAAGGAGTCCACAAGCTGAAACTGCAGGTTGTTGATTACGCCAACAGAGTATTCAATACCACAGCAGAATTCAATGTTGACTCAATGCGCCCTCAGGTAGTGAGGACACTGCCACTGCCAAATTCACTGAATAATGGATATCCTAATTTCACAGTGTTTTACATAGAAAAAAACCTCAAGAAGGTACTGCTTTCAATAGTCAATACCAGCGACAACAGTGAAATAAAGTATGAGCTCAACTGCTCTTCAGGATTCCATAAACAATGTTCAGCAAAAATAAATCTCACAGCGTATCATGGATCAACCCTGCAATATTATTTCAATGTGTCTGATGCAAATACATCAGCATATTCGCAGAGATATATGTTTACAATTGACTCACAGGCCCCGCAGATAAATGTCATTAGTCCAGCAGAAAATGCAACAATTACAAGAATCTTTGCAGTCAATCTATCACTTAGTGAAAAAGCAAAAAGGATTAATATATCGATAGATTCAGGAAATTCATTTGCACTGTGCTATAACTGCAACAAAACGAGAAAAGCGCTCAACATACCAAAAGGAAACCGCACACTTACTTTGACAGCAGAAGACATGGTTGGAAATACTGCTGTAAGAATAGTAAGGTTTTATTTCGGGTAAATGCATGCATCAAACATCTCTTGCTTGAGATGAGTGAACAGGCATTAATGAAGAGAGGTATTGATGATGGGGCAGTAATCATCTAAAATGTCAAAAACTCCGCACTAAAGTACAAAGCATGTGGCGGAGTTTTTGAGCATGCTCAGAAATTGCTCGTCCTTACTGCGTGCTGAAGCATCGCGGATTGCGTCAAGAGCAATTTCTGACATTTCAGAATTTAGAAAAGGTTTGGTGATTTAAATCAGGAAAAAAAATATTTTTTTAATCGTCAATTTTTTTATTGTACTTAATGTTTTAATAGTCCTTTCACAAAATGCCTTTTCTATACAGTCTCCTGAAAACGAGCTGATTCTTAGCCAGCCGGATGGCTTCAGTTTCAATGCAACGCTTGTTGGTGACGAGCATTTTCATTTTGTAAAGACAAGAGAGGGGTTTGTTGCGATGAAAGACGAAGACAGTTACTGGAAGTACGCTGTGCTGAAAGAAAACAAGATTATAATCAGCAACAATTCAGTCGGGGTCTCTGTTCCAGTAAATTTGAATATTGTTTCCTCGCAGGAAATGATATCTGCGAGCGGGTTGAATGAAAGGTTGAATGAAAGGATGCCTGAAGTAAATAAATCGGATCAGGCAGTCTCACAAAAAGCAGGTTCTGCATTGGGCAGTCTTCAATCAACAGGCACGCTGAAAGTTATTGTAGTGAGAGTTGAATTTCCTGACAAGAAAATGCAGGTTTCAAGCAATTTGAATTATTTCAACCAGATTCTCAACAGCACTGGAGGAGCCAAAGATTATTTTGCAGAAGCCTCGTATGGAAAGCTGACTGTGAATTTTGACATATCCCAGAAAGTGTACTCCCTTCCTTTTTCAGCATCGTACTATTCGAATCCTGAAACATCATTAATTGTGAACAATGCAATGAACTCTGCAAATGCAGACATAGATTTTTCGCAGTACGATGCAGTTATTGTCGTCCACGCTGGAGCAGGGGAGGAAATAACTGCAAATCCATTTGATTACTGGTCGCAGAGAT
>DATDSP010000048.1:0-15481 GCA_035291205.1 Candidatus Nanoarchaeia archaeon
GCCATTATGCAAAAGAGGCGCAAATGTGATTGACGATGAATTAGCATATTTTGCAAAAGAGGTTTACGAAAAAAAGCTTCTCGAATTTGAAAATCTGCTCAACTATTCCCTCAATGAAGTAAATGGAAAAAACCAGATTACCCTGTATCTTTTACAGGATGAGCCTGAAACAGAGCTTGACAAGTACAAAATAGGTGGCTATTTCGAATATGAGTTTGTTGTTGTTGACAACATCAGAAAGCTTGAGAGATATGTGAAATCAGAATGAAGGTAACGAATATCTGGGAATAAGAAATATTGAAAATATTGAACAGTAAGTGAAATCAAAATGAATTTTGAATCATATCTTGAAGAACTTGAGAGATTTTTTTCAAAATATGTCAAAAACTCCGCACTGAAGTGCGGAGCATGCGACGGAGTTTTTGACATTAAAAATTAGCTAAAGAATGTTTGTTGTGTCTTCAAAAAGCAAAAAATGGAATTAGATGAAGAAACTGAAAAAGCAAGGCAGTATTTTGTTGAGTATTTCAGATATAGAGACAGTACAGGGGATAAAGCAAAGGTAAGTTATATCGACAACAAAGGAAAGATTAATTCTCTTTCGATGAAAGACCTTGCTGATGTATTAGAAAGAAAGGATGGTGAAGGATTATTGCATCTTGGAAAACTGCTGAAGTGTGCTGTTGTAATTTCTTATTATATCAAAATGAATCACCCGCAAAGGCTTGATGGCAAGAAAGAAATGATAGACGCGCTCTCGGCAATTTACAGAACTGACAACATAATTGAAAGCAGGTACTTCGTAACGTATCAAACCCCCCCTAAAATCTGAACAGCTTCTTGTCAAAATCAACAATTTTATTGCTTCTGATTTTAATCCCTTCTCTTTTGAGTAGTCTTATTTTTCTTTTGATGCCACCAGAATATCCGCCCAAAGAGCCGTCGCTGTTAACAACCCTGTGGCAGGGTATCAGAACAGGATGCTTATTCTTGTTCAACGCATTGCCAACTGCGCGATATGCTTTGGATTTCAGCTTCTCGGCAAGAATCCTATATGTGGTTACTCCGCCTCTAGGAATTTTCCTCACCAATTCAAGAACTCTTCTGCTGAATTTCATTTTTGATTATTATGTTATTTTGCTGCATTGTTTTTTACGCCATTAATACACATGCATATAATACAAGTGCATATGCTTGACTTATAATAGAGGCCACTACACCCAGTTCCTTTCGCTGGATTATCGCGCCCTCATACAAGTTATCGTCATCATAAAATCAGACGGGAATAACCTAATCATCGGGCGCAGAAACATAATTTATTATCCTGCTTAAGTTTTTTTTGATTATCTTCCTTTTGTAATTTGTTGCCAGCTGTATTATTTTTTCCTTGCTGAGCTCAATTCCTTTTCTTTTCAAGATATCAGCAGCAAAGCTGGAAGTTATGTACTGGCAGAACTGCGTCACGTTTTTTGGCTTGTAAGTTATTCGCGCCCTTTCAAAGTCAATAAGAACAGGATTGTTTTTTTTGTCGATTATTATGTGCTTGACAGGATGGTGCATTTCTTCCTTGTCAACTTTTAATTTATCGAGCTTGTAAAGCTGAAGGAATATTTTTTTAACGGCTTCTATGATATTTTTTTTGTTTTCCCTTTCCAAAAAAGCACCAATAAAAGTGCCGTCAACAAATTCCATAACAATAAAATCGCTTCCAGAACCGTACAGTTTCGGACCAATTCTGAATTTATTCAGATTTTTCAGCCATTTTGCCTCGTTTTCAATCCTTGCAATTGTTTCTGACTTGGGATTTTTTATTTTGATAACAATCTTTATCCTTTTGTTGTTCCTCTTTAGAAATCCTGCGTAAACTATTCCGCGCTTTCCTTTTGCGAAGTAATGAATACCAGTTATTTTAATTTTTTTCCTGTTCAATTCTTTTTTGATGCGTTCTTCTTCGGACATTCTAAAATTGCCTTAATTCATACACAAACAATTTTTCCATAAACAGTTTTTCTTCTGCAAGCTTTTTGAACTTATAATTTTGTTTTTTCATAACTGCCTCGACATCTCCTGTAAGCGTTGAGAACAGCAGCAAAATCGCTCCACCATTCGCCAAATAATTTCTTGCCTGCCCTAAAAACAGCTCAATGACTTCATGCCCTTTTTTCCCACCATCAACAACAGGACTTTTTTGTTGTTTATCTTGCTGATTATCCTCTTCAGGAAGATAGGGTGGATTGAATATTATTAAATCAAATTTTTGTTTCGGAATTCTCCCGAAAAGATTGCTTTTGATAAGCTTGATGTTTTTTATGGCTTTCTTTTCGATATTCTTTCTGGCGATGTTTAATGCCCCCTCATTAATATCAACTGCAAGCACCTCGCCAGAAAATTTTGATGCCTCAATTGCCTGAATGCCGGTTCCAGTGCCCATATCAATGGCTTTCCTTATTCTCCTTTTTTTCCAAAATAACCTGACTTGTTCCTGAAGCAGGAAAGAATCCTCTGCTGGCTGGTAGATGTTGTTAATGAGATTGATTTTTGTTGGCATTTTGGTATTTGCATTACGACCATTATAATAATTATGTGATTTATTTTCTCCTGCTCTTAACAAGAGATTTGACAACAAAATACAAAAAAAACAAATCTTCACCACTCCCCACAAGACATTCTGCCAAAGGATTTAAATATGAAATCTGCTTAAATGTTTTAATCATGGCGAAATCAGTTGCACGAGACAATCCTCTCACTGAAATTACTTTTCGCAAATACGAGAAGCCCTACAATCTCAGCAGACGGGATGCTGTAAAGAAGCTGTGCCTTTCTCTTGGGCTTCTTCAGCCAGGTGATTCAAGGGATGTTATTGTTGATGTTTTTTTTGTTCTTCTTGAAGCAAAAAAAAACAGGAAAGAGCTGACTTCAGAAGATATCAAGACCAATGTCATTCAGCTCAGAAAAGAAGAAAAACATGCCCTGCTTGGAATTGCAGCATCAAATATAAGACGGCAAATAAAACGGCTTCGTGAGATGCATTTTATTGAAAAAATCAGAACAAGATACAGGATAGCAGAATCCTCTTCTCTTGCAAACATCTTCGAAGACAAGATTGAAAGATTTGTTCTTCCCTCGACAATTGACAGAGTCAAGGAATATCTTAGGGAAGTTGATGGGAAGTTTTCACAGCCAAAAGAAGAGCAATAGAAGATGAAGGGCGGGCAGTATAAGAAAAAGAAACACTGCTTCAAACTATCCCAAAATAGTAACAAATTACAAACGTCCTTTTAGAAAACTTTATAAAGAAGAATGTCTGATTGTTTCATAATTTAAAGAGGTGAAATGGAATGAAGCTCTTCAGTTCCCGCAAAAAAAAGGCAGACTTGAGTCTTTCTGTCAACGCGATTGTTATTCTTATTCTTGCAATTACAATGCTCGGTCTTGGATTGGCATTTGTAAGAGGATTGTTCAAGCAGGCGCAGAATAAAATAACTGACATCATTGATGTTACTGAAATAACTGATGTTCCGAGCTACGAAAAATCTGTTACTGTGACTCCCCTTGAACCAACAATAAAGCTGGGGGATACAAAAACACTGAAAATTGCATTCAAGAATGTTCTTCCTTCGAGGGCGTGCGCGCTTTTAGTTCCAACATTCACAACAACAGCCGGCACCACAATAACAGCTCCTGCTGGTTCTGGTCTTGGAAAACTGCCAATCTCCACTTTACCAAAAAAAGTTGAGAAAGACGAAATTGCCGGCTGGTCTGTTCCAATTGTGACATCCGGTTCATTGACAGGCAATGTACCACAGATAACTGTTATTACATTCACAGTCAAGGCATGGGAAACAACAGCGAGCTGCCAGCAGACAGCTCCGGCAAATACAAGGGATTATCCCAAAGACATCGTGGTTACTGTGACCCCATAAAAAAAGGTGATGATTATGAAAGAAAAAACAACACTGCCTCAAAAACCATTGCTTGGAAAAATCAAGAAAAGATTGACGCAGCAGCAGGAATTTGAGATATTAAAGCTTGTGCTGGACAAAATTCTTTGGCTGGGCTTCGGCATAATGGCATTCGGACTTTATCAGGCATTTACAGCATCAATCGAAAGCGCATTGTGGTGGCTCATTTCAGGAGGAGTCATTCTTATAATTTTTGTATGGATAATCGTCAGGGAATATGAATTTATGAGCAAATGAAAAAATTAAATTTTTCTTTAAATTTTTTCTTTGTTGTTGCATTCGCGGTATTCCTTATATTTCTGTCCGGCTGCGCAAAGAAAGAGTGTAAAGCCAATACGGACTGTACATCTCCTCCAGGAGCTGCAGATGCCTTTACTGCGAGCTGTGAAAAAAGCAAATGCTATTACAAGGAAATTGCGAACAAATGCGGAAACAACAAATGCGATGCAAATGAAAACAAATGCACCTGTGAAAAAGACTGCGGGGCCTGCTCAGGAACAAATGGAAGCCTTAATTATGTGTGCTACGAAAAGCAATGCTATCTTAATTTAACGCAGAGCAGGCTGCAGAACATTCCGCAATCAATGAATCTTGGAACTGCAAATGTGCTTGCAGGCACGATATTCAGCCAGCCGTTTGATGCAAGAAATGGAAGAATAAAGTTTAATTTTCAGTTGAACAGCAAATCAAATGATGTCCTGGAGCCGAAGATTAAAAAAATTCAGGTTCTTTCAAGAGATCAGTACGGAGGAGAGCAAATTCTGGGAGAAGTGGAAGTCAACAGAATCCTTTGGTCAACCTCAAGCATGGACATATTTGAAGTTTCAGTCCCATTGAAAAATTATGATGGAAATGAAGAAAAAAAATCAGTTTCTGCAAAAGTATTCTACGAGTACAAGACACAGTACGTAGATGAATTCATTCAAACATCAGACTCTTATGTTTTTGACATTGCTTCAGAATTTCATCTTGTAAGGCCGACAATTCCAGTCAAATGTGATATTTCAAAATGCAATGACAACAATCCTGGCACCAGGGATTATTGCTCTTCTTTTGGCTGTGAAAACACTCCGATTGCAAATGCCTGTGGAAATTTTGTGTGTGATGCAGGAGAAAACAAATGCACCTGCAGAACTGACTGTGGGGTCTGCGAGGGCGATGCAGGAGAATTCCTCGTTTATGCATGCAAGGCAAATCAATGCACAACCCAGCCGAAAACAACTTCAAGGCAAGTCAGCGTTGAAGACACTGCTGTGCTCCAATACTTCAAGCTTTCAATTTCAACAGTTTTTGAAGAGCCGTTCAATGTAAAAACTTCAAAATTCAAAATCAGCATTTCTCTTGATGACTTCAATCAGGATTTAATTGCACCCCTGAAAATAACAAAAATTCAGCTTCTTGAGGGAGAAATAAAAATTGCTGAACAAACCCAGGAGCAGAGTCTTTCAAAGCGAGGCGACAAAATTGAAGCCGAGGCTCCCCTTGTGTACACTCCAGTAAAAGCAGAGGAAGAAAAAGCGCTCACACTGAAAATAACATACAATCATTACTACAGACAGCAGACAGGCACTGATGCAAGCTACAAACCAATCTATGAAAACATTTATGTAACTGACTCTTATTCGAAGAGCTTTACAACACCAGTTAAATTAATAAAAACTGGATAGTTTAAGATTCCCTCAACTAACATGCCAAGCAAAAATATTAAAAATGCCAAAAATGAGAAAAAGCTCAGAATGCCTTCAAAAAAAGCAATTGAACTGTCAGTGAATTTTCTTGTTGTGCTAATCATCGCGATAGCAATTTTTTCAGGCGCAATTGCATTGACCTACAAATTATTCAGCAAAGTCAAGACAGGAACTGAACAGCTTGATGAAGCCCAGAAGCAGGAACTGCAGAGACTGCTTGCCGGAGGTTCAAGAGTGGCTGTGCCGATAAATACTGTTGAGATAAGAAGCGGAAAAACAGCATCAGTCGCTGTAGGCATTCTGAATAATATAGGGTACAACACCAAATTCCGGACAACTGCAGTTGTGAACGCTGCCTTCAAGCAAAGCACTGTAAATATTCCAGGGCCATCGCAGTACATAGAGTTTATTTTCGTGCCTGAAAGGCCAATCAACAACAATGATCAATTTTTTTTCCCAATAGCCATTAAAGTCAAGAACAGCGCTCCTGTAGGAACATACATTGTTGACATAAAAGTTTATTACAGGGATTCTTCAGGACAGGAAAGAGAATACGACACCCTAAAAAAAGTTTACGTGCAGGTGAGTTGATGAGATTTGGCAGGGTCAGCTCAACCACCAGTCATGATCCCATTCAGTCATAATTCCATTCTTTCTGTAATAATTCTTTATAATAATTATTATCATTATTTTTTATTATAACTCATCCTTAAATTTCTGGTTGCCAGATTTCTTCTTTATGCATTCAAAGAAATCTTATCAGTCTGAACTTGAAGAACAGGTTTTGTCTGATGCTGGCAGGTATTTCGATATTTATCGCAACCGTGCTGAAAGATTGTTTGGAGTTGATATTTCTGAATACAAAATTGAGCCTCACTCAGAGCATAAGAAATACATCAAACAATTCTTCAATGAAGCAATGAAAGGGAAAATAGAAATGAATATTCTTGAAAAACTTATTTTTCAGATAACTGTTGAGATGGTAGAAAAATATCATCGCAATAATTCTCTTGGAGTTTGTGTCGAAGGACGCATTTACATAAATGAGAAACTTATGGTGGCAAAGTATGTTGACAGTATTCTGAGGGATTATCATGTTGCTAATACAGTTCTGCACGAAGTATTGCATGCCGTGCATGACAAAACACACCCTTTCCTGAAAGATTTAATGCATGGAAAAAATGATGAATCACTAATCATAACAAAAACATTCACTGAGGGCTTTGCAACGTATATGTCATCAAAAATAATGGTTGATGACTTCCTTGCTTTGAGGGATTTCAAGCATTTATCTTTAAAAAATGAAGGTTCGTTCCCTGAAAGAACAGGTTCTTTAATGAGCAATCTGCACAACGACAGCCAATTTTACACTTTCCTGAGAAACAAATTGCTCTTCGCATCATGTAAAGTATACTACAGCGAAGGCTTTAAGCTTTTCAATGAAGTAGATTGTGCGCTTGGCTTTGATGGCATTCTAAAAGCCCTGAAAAATCCCCCTGCATCATTGCTTCATATCAATTATCCCAAGGTTTATGTGGAATACTTGAGGAGATGTTAGAATTAATCACCACTTCTCCTCCCATTTGACTAACCTTGCGAAGTCCTCTGCATCCAGGCTTGCAGAGCCGACAAGAAATCCGTCAACATTCTCGTGTTCTATGAATTCCTTTGCGGTCTTTGGAGTGATTGATCCCCCATAAACTATTCTTGTTTTTTCAGCAGTTTCTTCGCTGTAGATTTTTGCAATCAAGAACCTGATATAGGAATGCACTTCTTCTGCTTCTTCATGAGTTGCATTATGGCCTGTGCCAATTGCCCATACAGGCTCGTAGGCAATTACGGCTTTCAGCACATCATCTTCCTTAATTCCCTTCAGATTGTTTGAAAGCTGATATTCTATTGCTTCTTTTGTGTGCTTTGCATTTCTTTCTTCAAGTGTCTCTCCGACGCAGAGTATCGGAGAGAGATTATGCTCGAGGGCTGCCTTCACTTTCCTGTTTATCATTTCATTGTCCTCAGCAAACAAGTATCTTCTCTCTGAATGCCCGAGAATGACGAACTTGCAGAACTCCTTTAGCATAACTGCAGAAATCTCTCCTGTGAATGCCCCTTCATCTTCAAAGTGCATATTCTGCGCTCCGAGCCTTATCTTGACTTCATCCTTCATTGCTTCAAGCTCATCATCTGCTTTGAAAAGAGCAGTGAATGGAGGGCAGATTATGACATCAACGTGCTCAACATCTTTTATGTGCTTTTTAAGCTCGTGAAGAAATTTGACTGTTTCCTTTGAAGTTTTGTGCATCTTCCAGTTTGCAATTATGATTGGTTTTCTCAAAAATATCACCTTTTTTGTTTTTTTATTTATTATTTTATTAATTATTTATAATCATTTTATTAATTATTTATAATAGAGGCCAATAGTTTTTAATATGATTTTTCCTCCAATTATTTTTTTATTTCCTTCTTAAATTGCCTGTACATCAAATATCCTGTAAAAATTATCAAAAGTATATCAAATACCTGCGAAGCCCATCTGGCTTTTTCATATTCCCTCCAGAAATCTATCACGAATCTTGTTGCACTGTAGAGCAGTATGAAAGCATAGAAGTGGAATCCGTCAAACACCTTCATTTTGAACAATGTTTTTTTGTCTTTCAATTGCCACAGCAGAATAAAAATCGCCAATGAAGCAACTGCATAATAAAGATTTGTGGGATGCCGTGATATGTCTGTACCGACTTTTACTGCCCAGGCCACATTTGAGGAAATGCCATAGTCATCCCAATTGAGGAAGCACCCGATCCTTGTGATTATCATTGCCAATGCAATTCCTAATGCAAGAACATCAGCATATTTCAGGAAATTGAGCTTTTTCTTTCTTGCATACAGATAGAATGCAAATATCCCTCCAGCGTATCCCCCATAGGAAACTAATCCTCCATTCCACAGCATAAAAAAACTCCAGAAACTGCTGTAATAATAAGGGTAGAATATCAGATGCAGAAGCCTTGCTCCAATAACTCCTCCAACAATCATCCAGAATATTGAATCATAAATCTGTTCTGCTTCAAGATGCTTTTTTCTTGCAATGCCTGCTGACAACAATGCTCCAAGAATGATGCCTATTGCAAGCATAGTCCCCCATGAATATATTTTCACAGGCCCTATTGCAACTAACACTGGAATTGGATTGTAGGTTATCACGGCAAGAATTAAATTTTAGCTGTATAAAAATGTTTTTATTGGCAGGTAAAGTCAACTTAAATGTGAAAAGTTGCGTTGGCAAGTCTGTAGCTGCCATCAAGTTTGTAATCTTTTGTAAATCTCCATCCATCAGATCTATCAGCTCTTCTTCAGAATTTCCTCAATTTTCTTCTTTAACTGGGATTCGCTGGAAAAACCCACGATTCTGTCGATTTCCGTGCCTTTGCTGAAAATTATTATGCAGGGAATTCCCCGGACATCATTGTGGGACGCAATGTCAGAATAATCATCAACATTTACTTTGGTGAACTTCAACTTTCCCTTAAATTCTTTTTCGAGCTTTTCAATAACAGGAGCAATTGCCCTGCAGGGACCGCACCATTCTGCCCAGTGTTCAACCAAAACAGGTTTGTCATATTTCAAGACTTCTTTTTCATAGTTTTTTCCATTAAGTTCTATCATTTCAACCGCTTGCTTGATTTTTTTCTGCTTTTATCTCATCTGCCTTATTTTTTTCTTCTTTGCGCTCTTCCTTTTTCTCTTCTTTCCTGATTTCATTTGCCCCTTCTTTTCCATCCTTTTTTTCTTCTCTCCTTAACTCAATCAAATACTTTCTGGATTTGTCTAAATCAGTGAAAAAATCTGATTCTTCAACAAGCTTTGAGCTTGAGGATTTTCCAAATGCAGAAACTTCAACCCTGCATCCAAGGGCTCTTTTCAAATGCTGAACTAATGGCACAAAGTCGCCGTCGCCGCTGACAATGACTATGGTATCAAGTCTTGGAGCCAGCTCAATGCAGTCCATGGCTATTCCAATATCCCAATCGCCCTTTTTTGCTCCGCCATAAAATATCTGCAGGTCTTTTGCCTTGACTTCAAAGCCGATGTTTTTGAGTGCATCAAAGAAATTCTTCTCTTCTCTTATGTCAGCTCTTATTACATACGCGATTGCCCTGATAAGGGTCCTGCCCTTCACAGCGTCTTTCAGCACTTCTTTGAAATTGACTTTTGAATTGTAAAGATTCTTTGCTGAATAATATAAATTTTGAACATCAACAAAGACTCCGATGCGTTGTGCTTTATGCATTTGAGAACTCATTTTATCAACCCCTTGCTGTCTGTTTTATTCGTTATCTTCTCTGCATCAAAAACCCCATCCACATTGCCAAAGAAACAAGTGCAAAAACCATCATCAGCATTATGAATAGTCCAAGCAGTCCAACTACAATAATAAGATACCATTTTGATATGAAAGCAAGAAAATCCCAACCCCTTCCAGCCTGCTGTGATGAGAACAGGAAAATGAAATATATCACTATCAGACTGAAAAAAGTGTTCGTTATGCTGAAAATATTGACAGAATTACTCATAAGTCTGTTAGCGTTCATTGCTTCCATTGGTTTTGCGCGCACCATTCTCAAATCCGAGAAATATCAAAGGTATAAAAAGATTTGGATTTTTGATTTTGGTTCCTGAAATTCATAATAACTTCGTAATAAACGCTGCCGGCAACCTACGGCAACCTATGCAACCTATGCAACCTATGCACAGAATACGTTGTAATGAAAAGATTTGCACATAACGTCAGACAAAATTTCGCAATCAATCCAATCTTATACTGAACTCAACACCATCAAATCCAGCATCAAGAAGACTGCTTTTGTACCTGCCTGAATTCCTGACATACTCAAGATAGTCATTCATTTCATTTGCAAATATTTTTGCATTGTCAGCAAGAACAATGCATCCTTTATTTAGTTTGTTTTCAGCCAGCTTGAGGTATTCAAGATAGTCTTCTTTTACTGCATCAATGAACAGCATATCAAATTTTTCTTTCAGTTTTGGAATGATTTTCTTTGCATCTCCAACAATAACCCTGATTTTTTCAGACAATCCTGCTTTTTTGATATTGTCTTCTGCAATCTTCGCTGACTTCCTGTTGATTTCTATAGTGAATATTTTTCCTTCTTTAGGCAGATGCTTTGCCATCAGGATTGATGAATAGCCTACAAGAGTGCCCACTTCAAGGATTTTTTTCACCTTGTACTTCTTTATTGCAGTTGCAAGAAATTTTCCTTTAACAGGTCCAATTATTGGAAGAAAATTTTTCCTTGAAAGGGATTCTATGTCATTGAGGATTAAGTCCGGATTCATGGATTCATATAATTTAAATTATCATCTCGCTCTCTTCATCAGGATTCTGCACAAATATCTGGCTGCAGGTCAAGCATTTGAATTTTGTTGCAGAAACAGGATGCATCTTGCTCTGGCATCTGTCGCAGTAAACTTCGTGCACAACCTTAGTTTCTATAGGAACAAAACTTATTGCGATGTTAAGCAGCGCCTTCATACACCATATTACAAGATGGGCACCTGAATTTAAATGTTGTGATTCTCTGCATCTTCATCTGGCAGGTATAACAGAAATAATCCCTTTCTAAGATTAATTCCTCTACATCTAAATTAGCGTCGAATCTAGCCATAAACCCTTGTTCAAAAGCGCCCTGATTTAAAGAAACGCAATATACACTATATGCTGTATATAGTTGGGTAGAAATTCCAGACTACAATTGTTTATTTTCCCCTGCTTCCAAACAGATCAATTTTTTTTTCAGCAATCTTCTGCACTGCTAGTCTCGCTTCATTGAGAATCCTGCGCGGATCAAATTCAGCAGGATGTTTCTTCAAGAAGCTTCTCTCAGCTGTTGTAAATGCAAGCCGTAAGTCAGTGTCGATATTGATCTTATTTATTCCGTTCTTCACAGCAAGCTTAATTTGAGAATCAGGCACTCCCTGTACTTCTCCAAGTTCTGCGCCAGCACGCTTCGCAATGCGCACAATTTCTTTCGGTACTCCAGAAGCGCCGTGCAGTACAAGCGGAATCCTGACTTTTTTCTTAATTAGATTCAGTCTTTGAATGTCGAGTTTTGCTTTTCCCTGAAACTTGTAAGCTCCGTGGGAAGTGCCGATCGCAACTGCAAGAGAATCAATTCCAGTCTTTGCTACAAAATCCCCTGCAGATTCAGCATCAGTGTATTGAATTCTTCCCTTGACATAATCCTCTCTGCCACCGATTGTTCCAAGCTCACCTTCAACTGAAATTCCTTTTTTGTGTGCCAGCGTAACAACTTTCCTTGTAACAGAAATATTTTTTTTGTACCCAAGATGAGAACCGTCAATCATCACAGAAGTGTAGCCAGATTTTATTGCTTTCTTTATTATTTTCATATCTGTTCCATGATCAAGATGAAGGGCTGCAGTAATCTTGTTTTTCTCAATTTCATTCACAGCCATACAGACGAGATTCTCCATTCTCGCGTATTCGATTGCTGACTGTGAAGTCTGGATTATGACAGGAGATTTTTTTTTCACAGCTGCATTTACAATTCCCTGCAGAATTTCCAAGTCAGAAATATTAAATGCGCCGACAGCATAATTGTGCTTGTTTGCACTGTCAAGTATTTTTTTAGTTGTAACCAGCATTTTTACTAGCAGTTGATTGAAAGTTGAGTTATATAAATGTTGCTGAAAGATAAATGTTGCTGAAAAATGATTGCTTGGAAATATCACCACAAATCAAAAGTTTTAAATATATTCTAGTACAGACAGTTAAACATGGCAATGAACAAGGAACACATAAAAGCGGTGATAATAGTAATTCTCACAATAGGCCTTATTATCGGAGTCCTATCAATCATTCCCAAGCAACAACAGCCAAGCAAAAGCTCTGCATTAAGCATCAATACTGTTCTGAAAAAAACAAACTACACTGCAGGAGAAGAGATAACTGGAAAAATTGAGATAAACATTCCGGAATTTCCTGCATGGTACAAATTGAACGCGCTGGTTGACAGTCAGACAAAAGGGAGCCTTGATCTAGTTGAAATTGCAAAATCATCAGGGCTTCGGTATTCTGTTCAGGGAGACAAAATAATTATGACAGACAAAATAATAGTGGGTATCAACACATTCGGGCTTACGGCTCCAAATGATCCAGGCAACCATTACCTTACAATAAGAGTTGCTGATGCAAAAGAAGATACTGTGCAATTCACAGTTCAATGATTCTCTCATAATTTTAATTTTATAATAGATGCCAATAGTTTTTAATATGATTCTTCCTCTATTAGATTCTTCCTCTATTATATACTAGAAAACCTAACAAATAATATTAAATGTCAGAAATTGCTCTTGACGCAATCTGCGATGCTTCAGCACGCAGTAAGGACGAGTAATTTCTGAGCATGCTCAAAAACTCCGCCACATGCTCTGCGCTCCAGTGCGGAGTTTTTGACAAATTTAGGTTTTCTATTATAGAAGCCTCGAATATAGCAGCCTCGAATCCGACTTTGAATTTTTTTCTACTTTCAGCTAGAACATATGCCCTTGACTTGATGGCGCCATGCACGTACACCTTCAGTTATTCCAACGCAACTTCCCAGATAACTGATTGGATTTCTCAATGCAGATTAAGTACAAAAAAATCCGGTTAAAGAGCGCAAATGAATACAGTATTGCAAGGAGTCCTGCTGTGAAAATAAAAACATATTTATCATAGGAATTTGCCGATTGCAGAGAAGAAAGGAAAGACAGTCCAGTCAAATAAAACAAGGCAGAATAAAGAATAACAGCAAAAAGTTCAACACACTCGAGCAGAAGAATATTTCTTGAAAAAAGCTTCTTCAGCGCTTCTTTGTAAATTTCCCTGATTTTCTTATTCTGAACTAAAAACTCTGTGTGTGTGAGCGTGTGAAAAAAATAAAAAACCAGCAAAACAGGAATCAGAATTATTCCCAAAACCAGCTTGAATTCTTCCCTCATGCTTATGCCAAAAAATCCTGCCAGCAGAAGAACAGCCAGAAGAATCATTGAATTGGTAAAATTCACTGCGAGCAGAACTGCAATCTCCCTGAAAGCAAAAATCCTTCCTCCCAAAAGCCTGCGCCGAAGCATGGAAAGAATAAAATATTTGAAGAAAGTGTAAATAAGAAACAGTGTGAGGATGTAAACAACGGATGTAATTACCAAAAACACGGAGTTTGATGAATTAAACATTCTTAGCAATGCTTCCTGGCTCGTAATCCTGGCATTCATAATTGAGGCAAACAAAAAAAAAACAAGAAGCATAAAGAAATCCAGCAAAAACATATAAAGGATGACCAAAGGCTCTGCCCTCATTATCTTAAAAACAAGTTTTGCTTTCTTTATGAACTGCCTCACTGTTCTTCACCCTCCCTTTCACCCTCCCTGGTAGTTTCAATAAAATAAATGCGCATCAGGGAAAAAACAGGCACAACCAGAACAATGCCGACAGCCAGCACCAGGACAGGGCTCACTGCATTAAGAAAAAAAACAAAATAATTCAGGACAGCAAGAGCTGAAATCCAGAAAACGAATGGAATGAACAGTGCTTTCATTTTTCTCCATGCAGTTAAAAAATTTCCCTGCAGATAAGCATTTCCGATTACAATAAAATAGAAGAGGAATACAAACAAAACAACAACAGGGACGTCAACCCATTTGACTGAGAAGCTTACTTCTTTTGTGTTGAGATAATAAATAAAATTAATCATGTAATATATCAGCATCAGCAGAAAAAAAATCAGCAGAAAAAAAATGTTTCTTGAAAAAAATTTCCTGATGAAATCAGCAAATGCAAAATTCCTTCCAGCACTCTTGTGGCTCAGCCACCATGCAGTTCCCTGAAAAAGCCAGTACACAAGTGATATTGCAAGCACAAACAAAAGAATTTCAAGAAAAACCCCGCTCAATCCGAGACCTTGTTTTTTCACTGCAAAAAAAATGCTGTCCTCGATTCTTGAGAAAAAAAATCCAGACAACAATCCAAGGAACAGAATGAATGCGGCGTCAATAAATACTGCTGAGATGAAATAAGTCTTATTTCTTCTTATGCTGTCCAGCAATTTTATGCTTTTCATCTCTTTTTATTCCTGCTTTTCTGGAGCGCATTCTGCAAAAATGCAGTGCTTTTCTGCTCCTTCAAGCTCCTGTAGAATTCTCTTGATTACCAGCTTTTCAGGATCAGGAAGCAACGCAATTCTTTTCTTAATGTCTTCAAAGCTCTTGAAAAGTTCTTTCCTTGCTTCGGTTATTTCCCACATATGCTTTTTTCCCAAGCCCGGCAGAAGTTCAAGCTGATGCATTCTTGTTGTCATTGGCTGTGCGTTGTTGAAGAAATCCACAAACTTCTGCTCGTTTTTTTTCACGATCTCCTTGATTGCATACTCCAGTTCTGATCTGGCAGTAGATGTGAGTTTGTTGACAGGTATTCTTCCTATAATGTGATGTATCTTGTCTCTCTTGCCTTCTCCTATGTAAACCTCATCCAGAGGCTGAAGGAAAACATCTTTCTTTGGAACCATTTCAAGAAGCACAAAACGCGTTTTGCCAATGCCCTGCACAATAGGAGTTCTCATATGGGCTGGCCGTGTATCCGCAGAATAGCCGTTTGGCAGGAAATCTAAAACTATTGCAGATTCTTCTTTCACAATTTTCCTGTCCATTTCAACCACCTTTACAAATAAATAAGGAGATTGAGTATTTAAAGCTTTTTGTGGGGTGTACGTGGATAGCATCTTCAAAATTCTCGACGTGAATGACGATGGA
>DATDSP010000049.1:0-2632 GCA_035291205.1 Candidatus Nanoarchaeia archaeon
CCAGCCACGAAATACTGCTTTATGCAGTATATCGCTTGTCAACGGGGCGAAAGACGTTGCGGGAACGCAGAGCCTGAGAATAAAACACCGAACAGCGAGGACGATGCTGGCGAGCGAAGCGAGAGGGTTTCATATTAACCCCTATTTCAGAAAACATTATAAATAATCGACTAATTCTGGCAAGCATGGTCGACACAGTTATACTTGGAACAATAGGAATTGATGACATAAAAACCCCTTTTGGAGAAATAAAAAATACTCTTGGAGGAAGTGCTACTTATGCTTCTGTTGCCTCTTCCTTTTTTGCAAAAACAGGCATTATTTCTATAGTGGGGGAAGATTTTCCAGAGGAGCATCTGAATTTTTTCAGGAGCAAGGGCATTGATTTTTCAGGGCTTGAAACCAGAGGAAAAACATTCCGGTGGCAGGGTTTTTATGAATATGATATGAATGAAGCAAAGACCCTGAAAACAGAGCTTAATTCACTGCTCTTGTTTGATCCAAAAATTCCAAAAGAATACAAAGATGCAGAATTTGTTCTTCTCGGCAATGCTGACCCCGGGCTTCAGATAAAAACATTGGAGCAGTTCACCAGTCCAAAATTTGTAATGCTTGACACTATGAATTTCTGGATAGAGAGCAGGAAAGAAAAACTCCTCGATGCTATGAGCAGGGTAAATGCAGTTCTTATCAACGACAGCGAGGCGAGAATGCTTTTTCAAACTCCCAATTTGGTGAAATCTGCAAACAGCATTCTTTCACTTGGAGCCGAATTTGCAATAATAAAAAAAGGAGAGCATGGTGCATTGATGTTCACCAAGACTCATCATTTCAGCGCTCCTGCATATCCACTCGAAAATATTATTGATCCAACAGGAGCAGGAGATTCATTTGCAGGCTCTATGGTCGGCTATCTTTCAAAAACACAAGATACTTCAGAAAGAAATATCAGGAGAGCAATGGTTTACGGCAGTTCCATAGCTTCTATCAATGCTGAGGGGCTTGGCCTGGAAAAACTTAAAACATTGAATCTCATTGATGTTGTCAAGCGATATAAGTATTTCAAAAAAATAAGAATGTTTTGAGAGCACGTATGTGGATAGCGTCCTTAAGGTCAAAATATCAAAAACTCCGCACGTCGAGAATTTTGAAGAGGCTATCCACATACGTACGAGAGTACTCCTAATCTCTTATACTTTAATCACTGAAAAATACTAATAAACCTTTTTATAGCTCATAATTATGAAAGCAAAAAGGGGGAATTATGGTTGTTGAACAAAATGTTTTTTTTGCTGGATTCGCACTTATTTCATTTATGATAGGAGCACAGTCTCTTTTTCTTATTGTAAGAGCAAACTCCAAGCTGAGCGAAGGTGAAATCAAAAGCAACTTCAGAAGGTTTTATCTTGTTATTGCTTTCCTTATGCTTGTTGCCCTATGGAACTTCATAAAAAATCTTCTTGATTTGACAGCAAAATGGGGTGTTTTTGCTGAGTATCCTGAAATGCTTTTCATCGTGGGAAGTCTGATTGCAATACTCTACACCTCAATAAAAATCGCTGACATCGGCAGGACATTCGGATTCACAGAAGAGCCGGAAGAAGGGTAGTTTCCTGTCAAATCTCCTCTTTTATGTCAACTGTTGCTATCATCGTTGATGTTGTTTCGATGCCCTGCTCCTTTCTAAGCCTCAGAAGAAAACTATTGAATTCTTCGATGTCCTTGAATTTTGCCTTCAGCAGTAAATCATATTCTCCAGTAATTCCAAAGACTTCTTTGATATTTTTGACTGCAAAAATTTTTCTCTCAAGAATAACAGAGGGTTTTGTTTTTACAAGAACAAATGCAATGAAATTTTCTTCAGCAGATTTATTGTTGAGCTTTACAGTGAATTTTTCAATAGCTCTCTCTTTTATTAGCTTCTGGATTCTCTTGTGAACTGTGCTGGGCCTCAATTTTGTTTTCTTTGCTATTTCTCTCACAGCAGCTCTTGAGTTTTCTTTCAGCTCGTTAATGATTTTCCTGTCTGTTTCATCCATAGCAAGGGTGTATTATATAAAAAATATTTAAATTTTGCCTTTTTATTGATTTTTTTCCACTATCTTCCCAATTTTTATTAATTTTGTCCACTTTTTTTAAAATAAAATATAAAAGATAGTTTTCATTCCAACAATTTGGTGATTTTATGGACAATGGAAAAAACTACGAGGTAAAGGACATAAAGCTCGCTGAGCAGGGCAAGAGGAATATTGAATGGGCTGAGATGCAGATGGGGGCTCTGCTGAAAGTCAGGCAGAGATTTGAGAAGGAAAAACCACTCAAGGGTCTAAGAATAGGAATGGCTTTACATATCACAAAAGAAACTGCTGTTCTTATGAAAACATTAAGAGCTGGAGGTGCTGAGGTTGCTGTTTGCTCGTGCAATCCATTGAGCACGCAGGATGACGTTGCTGCTGCACTTGCTGCTGAGGGGCACAGCGTATTTGGATGGAAAGGGGAGACTAAAGAAGAGTATTACAGATGCCTCAACAATGTGATATCATTCAGGCCGAATGTAACAATAGACGACGGCTGCGACCTGGTTTCTGAAATCCATCTGAAGCACAAGAATTTGATTAAGGATATACTTTTT
>DATDSP010000050.1:0-19008 GCA_035291205.1 Candidatus Nanoarchaeia archaeon
TTCAGTTTACAACTGGACAAATGTTGTTGATATTCATAGCGGTAAAGCAAAGCCGGGAAATCCTTATTTAACACCCATCCTTGATGAGCTTAAAAAAAATGAAAATGTCGAATTAAAAATCATTGACATACCTTACGCAAATCTCCTGGGCATTAACAAAATAGGAGAAAAGATCAATGCTGGCTATGACGTATTCGAATCGTATTACAGTTCTGAATCAGGTAAAAGATTTCATAAGATGCAAAATGAGGTTCTTAAAAAATGGAGCAGTATGAGAAAGCTTGATTCTTTCAGGAACAGCTTTATTTTTCAGGGAATAAACATCTGGGCTCTTGTTGAACCTCAATTCAACTGCTACTTCAGCACGCGTCTTGAAGCCCACGCAAGGGATTTTGAAACAATAAAGGAAATGATTGATGCTGAAAACCCTGAACTGGTTATGTACTCATCCGACATTGACGAATTCGGACGTATGTTGTTTTATTTATGCAGTCAGAGAAGCATTCCAACAGTTGCAGTCCAGCACGGAACTTTGCCTAAGACAATCCCCCTTTTTATTTATAAGAAATTTGAGCTGAAAAACAAGTACACTGCCCCTCCTCTCCCAACAAAACTCGTTGTTTACGGGGAATACTACAAGGATTTTTTTTCAAAGCTTGGCAATTATCCTGAAGAAAAAATAGCTGTCTGCGGAAACCAAAGATATGATTATTACCTTATTATGAGAGAGAAACATACAAAGGACGAGCTTTGCAGGGAGTTGTCCCTTGCTCCAGGCAAGAAAACAATAGCACTCCTGACCCAGCCATTGCCATTGATTAAGGAAAGAGAAGAAATTCTTGATTCCGTATGCAGGGCTGTGAGAGAAATTCCCAATTCCCAGCTGATAATAAAACTTCATCCAGCAGAGAGCTCTGAGGTTATGCACAGAAGAATTGCAAGACAAAACAAACTAAGAGATTTTATTGTTGTTAAGGACATTGATAATTTCAAGATAATGCATATCTGCGACGCGCTCATCGGTCCTGTGTCCACACTTGACTACGAAGCAATGCTTCTTGAAAAGCCAGTCATAGTTCTTAATCTCAAGAAAGCGCCTGAAGAAATACCTTTTGTAAAAGAAGGATCTGCTATTGGCGTTTACGAACAAGAAAAAATTGCAAGAGCGTTGAGAAATGTGTTATTTGATGATGAGCTTGTAAGAAATTTGAAGTCGAATATGAGAAAGACTGTTCGCCGCCACCTTTTTAGGAATGACGGCAAAGCTTCTGGAAGAATAGCATCTGTCGCCTTGAAATTGTTGAGATTATGAGGTAAAAAATTTGAAGAAATACAAGAAAATAGGAACGCAGCTTGGAGGTTCTTATCTCAGCAATGCAGTAGTTTTCATTACAAGCTTTTTCCTAATAACCCTGCTGGCACGAAATCTTAGCGTTAAGGAATTTGGAGTTTACTCGATTCTTGCAGCAACAATCACGGTTTCTTCAGTCGTTCTTGACTTGGGGATAACACAGTACATAATTGCGAAGCTTCCTCAAAAAAGAAAAACGTCAGACGCATTTTTCTCAATACTCTTGTTTGAATCGGCATTTGTTATGTTTGTGATTGCATTTATTGCATTAACTCCTGTCAGAAATTATCTTATTTCGTTTCTCAAGCTCGAAAACTTCAGAACAGAATTTTACACAGCTCTCCTTGTGGTCTTTTTCGGAACACTCTGGAGATTTTTTTCAAATTATTATCAGGCAAGGAAAAATATTGGCTATGCAAATTTCATTCTTATTCTTCAGCAGTGCCTTTGGGTTTTTTTCCTCTTGGTTTTTTATTCAGCAACCCTTAAAATCAGTCTTAATTCAGTATTTCTGATGTGGCTTTTTGGTTCAGCAGCAACCTTGCTGGTAGCACTTTTTGGCATTAGGAAGGAATTTTTCTTATTTCTCAAAATGAAAAAATTTGACAAAAAATCCGTAAAGAAAAGCCTCACATTTGGGCTTCCCCTCTTGCTGTTTTACATTGGTGCATGGACTCTTGAAGTAGGCAACAGGTATGTCATAAATTTCTTTTTGGGAGCTGAGAAAGTTGCTTTATTCGCCCTGCTTTATTCTCTGCTAGGTGTTATTCTCGCCATAAGTACAACAGTCAGCGCAACATTTTATCCTTATATTAGTGAAGTCTGGCGGAACAAGCAAAGATTTGTAATACTCCTCAACACGGCAGTAAAATACTCTCTCATTTTTATAATCCCCTCCCTTGCAGGATTTTTTATCCTTCAAAAACAAATAATCACCATGGTTTCAGGAGAAAAATATATTTCTGCCCTTCAAATTCTCCCATGGATGATATTTATTCCTCTTATTAGTGCAGCAGTATACATTATGTATCTTGTGATGCTTCTCAAGAATCAAACCAGAAAAGTAGGTCTTGCATATCTTTTTACAGCTTTTTTTTCAGTCGCGTCTTCAATTTTACTCATTCAGAAACTTGGTTTGATTGGTGTTGCAATTTCAATGCTGGCAAGCTACGCAATTCTTTTCCTCATCCTGTATTTTAATGTGAAGGAGGAGATTATTCTTGACTGGAAGTTCGTTAAACTTGAGAGAATAATCTTCGCATCTGTTTTAATGGCTTTGCTTATTTATTTTATCAATCCACAGACAGCATTGTCAAAAATATTGTCAATCATAGCAGGAGCTGTTGCTTATTTGTGCTTCCTTTTCATCCTCAAAGTATTCGGGAAAACAGAAATTTTGCTTATCAGGAATCTTATAATGAGAAAATAGGAAATTAGTTAATCCTGAAACTTTCAAACTTTAAAATTCACATGTAAATTCGCATGTAGATAGAGCCATCAATTCAAAATTCATTAAGTTTTTAAAATAGCATTCTTTTTCTCCATTAAAAAATGAGGGAGACATGAGAGCAATAATACTCGCAGGAGGGTACGCAAAGCGTCTTTTGCCTGTTACACAGTTCTTCCCAAAGTCGCTTCTTCCTGTTGCAGGAAAACCCATAATTAATTATCTTCTTGAAAATCTTGAAAAAACAAAGATTAGCAGGATTTATGTATCAACCAACAAGAAATTTGAAAATAATTTCAAGCACTGGTATAGTGCATTGAGAAACAGGAGAAACATTAAACTTTGTGTTGAAGAAAGCAACTGCGAGGAAAACAAGCTAGGTGCCCTTAAAGCATTGAATGCACTTGTGGTAAACGAAAAGATAAATGACGATACGCTGATAATTGCTGGGGACAATATTTTTGATTTTCAGCTTAATGCATTGATTGATTTTTACAATAAAAAAAGAAGCTCGGTGATTGCATTCAAAGACATTAAAAATATTGAAAAAGTAAGAGAGAGATTCGGTGTAGGAGTTATCAATAGCAAAAAAAAGCTTGTTGATTTTGAGGAAAAACCGAAAAATCCAAAATCATCACTTGTAAGCACAGGATGCTATATCCTGACTAAAAATGATTTGAAAAAATTAGATGATTACATGAAAGATGGAAATAATGGAGATGCTCCTGGAAATTTCATAAAGTGGCTTCATAAGAAGAGTGATGTTTTCTGCTATGTTTTTAATGAAAAGTGGTTTGACATCGGCAATATGGATGCCTACAAGGAGGCAAATTTCAGCTACAAACAGTAAATTTGTCAACTTATCGTTTTATTTATATATTAAATTCATTAAATTTATATAGTTCTGGCTTTTTCACATTAAAATGAGCTTGAATTGCACATACTGCAACAGCAACAATATTGTCCAAAGTGGCAGGAGACATAATCTTAGCAGTACAAAACAAATTTTTAAGTGTAATAATTGTCAAAGATTTTTTTCATCAGGCGAATTTAAAAAAAACAGGGTCAGCCCAGAAATAATAAAACTTGCAGTTCAGTTTGGAAAAGAAAAATCGCTTTCAGAAATAAAAAGATTAATCGACGAAAAATACTCAGTCAAAATTTCAAGATGGGCAATATCTAAATGGCTTCAAAAATATGGAGGAAAAAAAATGCCAATAAAAAAACTAAAAAATGATACTTTCAACAAAATTCTGAAAAACAAAAAGATTCTCATCGCAGGAGGAACAGGCTCTCTTGGAAGAGCACTTGCAAAAGAACTTCTCAACTATGATATTTCAGTCATAAGAATTCTTGACATTGATGAAACAGCGCAGTTTGAAATGGAACATGAATTCAGAGAAAAAAATCCCGAAGGAATATCAAAGTTCAGGTTTTTGGTGGGAGACATAAAAGATAAAGAGCGGCTTATAAATGCATTCAAGGGCATTGACATTGTTTTCCATCTCGCTGCTCTGAAGCACGTAAAGTCCTGCGAGTACAATGCGTTTGAGGCAGTCAAAACAAATGTCCTGGGAACGCAGAATGTCATAGAAGCTGCTCTTGAAAATGATGTTGAAAAAGTCATATTCACAAGCTCAGACAAGGCAGCAAACCCAAACAATACAATGGGAGCTACAAAACTTCTTGCTGAAAGGCTAATTACAAGTGCCAATTACTACAAGGGAAGCAGGAGGACTGTTTTTGCTTCGGTGAGGTTCGGAAATATTATTGGTTCTAGAGGAAGTGTTGTACCACTTTTCAGAAAGCAGATTGAGCGCGGAAATGAAATCATGATAACTGATCCTGAAATGTACAGGTTTATGATGACAATGGAAGACGCAGTAAATCTCGTGCTAAAATGCACAAGAATATCAAAAGGCGGGGAAATTTTTATTCTAAAAATGCCAGTCATAAAAATACCTGACCTGGCTGAAACAATGATAACTGAAATAAGCAGAAATAAAAAAATCAATCCAAATATTAAGTTAATTTTTATAGGCCCGAAAGAAGGCGAAACCCTTTACGAGGAGCTTATGACGGAAGAAGAAACAAGATTCGCCCTGGAAGCCACGGATATGTTCATAATTCCTTCAAGAATAGGGCAGTACCAAAAATCGTCTGCAGGCATAAATTACGAAAACACAGTGCATGCAAAAATCAAGAAGTATGATACAAAAAATCAAGCGCCGGTAACAAAAGAAGAGATAAAAGTTATTCTACACAAAGCAGGAGCTTTGAGGTGAAAAAATGAATGTCTTAATTACTGGAGGAGCCGGATTCATAGGAAGATGGACTGCAAAAAAATTCCTTGACGAAAGAAATAAAGTAACGGTAATTGATAATCTTTCAAATGGAAGAGAAGAAAACATAAAAGAATTCAGAAAAAACAGAAATTTCAAATTTACAATGGCTGATATAACAAACAATGTTGAATTATCAAGAATTTTTGCTGAGAAATTTGACCTGATAGTTCACTTGGCAGCTCAAATAGAAGTTCAACAATCCATAAGTAATCCAAAAAAACCTTTCGAAAACAATGTAATTGGGACTTATAACCTTCTTGAAGAAGCAAAGAAAGAAAAAACAAAAATTGTAATAATCGGAACTTGCATGGTCTATGACTTTGCGAATGCAAAGAAGCCGATAAATGAGGAGCATCCAACAATTCCAAAGTCTCCATATGCCGGCTCAAAACTTGCTGCTGAAAACATTGCAGAATCATACTATCATGGCTTGGGGCTTCCTGTGGTGATTTTAAGGCCGTTTAATACTTACGGAGCTTTTCAAAAAACAAATATGGAAGGGGGTGTTGTATCCATTTTCATCAAAAACGAACTTGAAGGAAAAGAACTCAGTATTTTTGGCGACGGAGAGCAGACAAGGGATCTTCTTTATGTAGAAGACTGTGCTGAATTCATTTACAAAGCATCAACAAGCGAAAAAGCAGTTGGACAGACGCTAAATGCCGGCACAGGAAGGGACATTACAATAAACAAGCTGGCTGAAATAATTTGCAGCGATAGAAAAAGAATTGTTCACGTACCCCACCATCATCCTCAGGCAGAGATTAAGAAATTGCAGTGTGATTATTCAAAAGCAAAAAAACTGCTCGGATGGATGCCAAAAACGAGCCTTGAGGAAGGAATAAGAAAAACAAGAGAGTGGATTAAAAAAAATGACTGAAAAAACAAATATAAAAAACAATAAAATCAATGAAAAATTTCTTCCATATGGATTTCAGGACATAAACGAGGAAGACATAAATGAAGTTGTTAATACTTTGAGATCTGACTGGATTACAACAGGCCCTAAAATAAACGAGTTTGAACAAGCATTCACGAAATACGTTGGATGCAAACATGCAGTTGCAGTCTGCAACGGAACAGCTGCGCTTGATATTGCTGTTGCATCACTCGGATTGAAAAAAGGAAGCGAAATAATAACAACCCCATTCACTTTTGTTGCAACAGCAAATGCCATAATATACAACGGTTGCGTTCCGGTATTTGCAGACATAAAAAAAAACACTTACAATATTGACCCTGCTGAGATTAAGAAAAAAATAACAACAAAAACAAAAGCGATTATTGTTGTTGATTATGCAGGACAGCCCTGCAATTATGATGAAATAATTGAAATTGCAGGAAAAAACAATCTTTACGTAATTGAAGATGCTGCACACTCTTTGGGAGCTGAGTATAAGGGCAAAAAAACAGGAAATCTTGTTGACTTAGCAATTTTCAGCTTCCACCCTGTCAAGCATGTTACAACAGGAGAAGGAGGGATGATAACAACAAATAACGATGAACTTGCTGCCAAGCTAAGAATTTTGAGGAATCATGGAATTGACAAAAATGTTCTGAAACAAAGCAAATCTGTTGGAACTTGGCATTATGATATGAAGATGCTTGGAAGAAATTACAGGATGACTGACTTCCAGGCAGCATTGGGAATTTCACAGCTAAAAAGGCTTGATTCATTTATTAAAAAAAGGCAGGAACTGGTAAACTTTTACAATTCTGAGCTAAAAAAAAACGAAATAACAACACCTTTTGTGAGCAAAGATGCAAAGCATGCATGGCATCTTTATACTATCCTGTTGGACATGAAGATTGACAGGGAAAAAGTCTTTTTGCGAATGAGGGAAAAAAATATCGGGGTCAATGTTCATTACATTCCAATTTACAGGCACACTTATTACCTGCAAAATTTTAATTTTCCTGACAAGGATTTTCCAAATACAGAAGAAATTTACAGCAGGATATTAACACTTCCGCTATTTCCTAAGATGAGTTTGGAAGACTGCAAGAGAGTTGTCAATGCTTTAAAGGAAGCCATTGAGGGGGTACAAAATGGATAAAAATAAAATGGCAAGAACAGAAGATAAAAAGAAAAATAAAAAGCCAACAATAGTTATAGGGAATAAGAAAGTTGGTGAAGGAAACCCCTGCTTTATAATTGCTGAAGCTGGAAGCAACCACAATGGAAGATTGGAAATAGCTTACAAATTAGTTGATGCTGCTGTGAATGCAAAAGCTGATGCAGTGAAGTTTCAGACTTTCAGGGCTGAAAAACTTTATGTAAAAGACAGTGGAAAAGCAGATTATCTTAAATCAAAAGAAGGCATTTACGAAATAATAAGAAAAATGGAAATGCCGTACGACTGGATAAAAAAGCTTGCTGATTATTGCAGCAAAAAAGATATTATTTTTCTTTCGAGCCCTTTTGATGAGGAGTCTGCTGACATTATGGACAAGTACGTTCCTGCCTATAAAATTGCTTCGTACGAAATGACTCACATTCCCTTGTTGAAGCACATTGCCAGAAAAAAAAAGCCAATGATAATGTCAGTAGCAATGGCAAGCCTGCAGGAAATTGAAGAATCTATTACGGCTATAAGGAAGGAAGGAAATGAAAAAATAATTCTGCTGCACTGCATTGCAAGCTATCCTGCTCCGCTTGAAGCATCCAATCTTAGAGTTATTGAAGTGATGATGAAAAAATTCGATGTTCCAGTTGGGATGTCTGATCACAGCGAGCATCCATTGTATGTTCCAATGACTTCTGTTGCTCTTGGTGCAAGTGTTGTTGAGAAGCATTTTACTCTTGACAAAAATCTTCCAGGACCTGATCATAAGTATGCAGTTAATCCTGCCGGACTTAAAGAAATGGTTGCATGCATAAGGGCTGTTGAAACTGTTCTCGGAACTGCGGAGAAAAAAGTTCAGGAATCTGAAAAGGAAATTTATTCATTTGCGCGAAGAGCTGTTCATGCAACTGCCGACATTAAAAAAGGTGAAAAATTTAATGAGAAAAATATTGCTGTTCTGCGTCCTGGAAAAATAAAGCCAGGGATTGCACCAAGATATTATGAAACAATTCTTGGCAGAAAATCTAAAAGAGATATAAAAGAAGGAGAAGGAATTCAGGAAAGCTATTTTTGAAAATGAAAGTTGCTGCAATAATTCAGGCGAGAACAGGCTCGACAAGGCTGCCAAAAAAGGTTTTGCTAGATATAAGTGGAAAGCCGATGCTTGTTCACGTCATTGACAGGGTTAAGATGGCAAAAAAAGTGGATGAAATAATCATTGCCACCACAACAAATAAAAAAGATGATGTTGTTGTTAACATTGCAAAAAAAGAAGAAGTGAATTTTTTCAGGGGCTCTGAGGAAGATGTTCTTGACCGTTATTACAATGCTGCAAAACAGAGCAGGGCTGACTTAATCGTAAGAATAACTTCTGACTGCACGCTTATAGATCCTGAAATTATCGACAGGATAATTGGGAAGTTTCAAAATGTTTTTGAAAATAAAAAAGCAGATTATGCCAGCAATGTTCACGAGAGGACATTTCCCAGAGGCCTGGATGTTGAGGTCTTCTCATTCAAGGCACTGGAAAAATCATTCAAGGAAGCTAAAGACCCTGTTTATAGGGAGCATGTCACCGCTTATATTTATAGGCATCCAGAAATCTTCAAGATTTGCTCTCTAAAAGCCAGCAATGAGTATTTTGCTCCTGAACTCAGGTTTTGTGTTGATACAAAAGAGGACCTTGCATTGATAAGAAAAATCTATGAAAAACTGTACAAAAAAGGCTTTGTTGAAACACGAAAGGCAATATGGCTTGTTAAAAAAGATAAGCTTTACAAAATCAATGAAATGATTGAACAGAAAGCGCATCAAAGTATAAAACAGAAAATCCTACATAAAAAAATATTTTTCAGGCTTGACTATAGCAGAAAAATAGGAGTTGGTCACCTGATGAGATGCTTGGCACTTGCTGAAAAAATAAACGCAGAAAGCATTTTTCTACTGCAAAAAACAAGCCCCGAAATTATTGGCTTAATTAAGAGCAAGGGGTTTGGTATTGTTGAAATTAATTTTAATAATGAGATTGAAGAATTGAATAAAATAAAAAAATTAGTTGCAGTGGAGAAACCTTTTACCTTGATTATCGATCTCTACAATAGAAGTCAGGATTATTTTAATGAATTAAGGAAAATACCTTCGAAGTTAGTGGTTATAGATGATTTTGCAGGTATAAGGCTTGATGCGGACATAATTATTAGTAATAATTTTTTTGCAAATAATTTAAATTATAACAATTTCAGGGGAAATATTCTTCTAGGCCCTAAATATGCCTTTCTTAGAAAAGAGTTCGAAAATTTTGAAGAAAGAAAAATCACGAAAGATGTTAAAAATTTGTTGATAATGTTCGGTGGTGCGGACAATAAGAATTTGACTACAAAAACCTTGAAAATTTTGAGAAATAATGGTCGCAACAAGATAGTTGTTGTTGGAAAAATATTCAGCAAAATAGCTGAATTGAAAAAAGAACTTAAGCATCACAAAAAATTCGAACTTTATGTTGATGCAATCAATATTTCAGAGCTCATGAAGAAATCAGACATTGCCATAAGCGCTGCTGGAACAACAATGTTTGAATTGGCAGCAACCGGCACGCCAACTTTGGCAGTTGCGCAGGTCGAACACCAAAAAATTGTTGCAGAAGCATGTGAAAAAGCAGGATTTGCAATTAACCTTGGAGATGATGAACATTTTCAGAATTATTTGTTAAAATACCTTGATGAACTTTCATCTTCTGAAATCAGGAAAAAACTTAGCGTATCAGGACAAAAACTTGTTGATGGAAAGGGAGCTGAAAGAGTTGCCGATGAAATAATGAGGTTGGCCTGAATGAAACTTGAAATGAGATTCGCAACAAAAGGTGATTGCAAAATTTTGTGGGAATGGCGGAATGATGAAGAAACTAGAAAGATGGCTTTCAGTTCTGACTTTATTCCATACGAAGCCCACAAAAACTGGTTTACCAAATCTCTTAGAGACCTATCAAGGAAAATCCTAATTATTCAGGATAGTGGAGAAAAGACAGGGATGGTTCGCTTCGACATAGAAAAAAATGAGGCGACAATTAACATAAACATTGCTCCTGATAAACGTGGCAAGGGGTATGGAACATCTTCCCTTGTTGAAAGCTGCAAATATGCGTTTGAGAATTTTTGCATCACAAAAATAATCGCGTTGATTAAGCCAGAAAATATAGCATCTGTAAGGGCATTTGAAAAAGCAGGATTTTCTTTTGTTGACAGGAATGAAATAAGAATGGTCCTCTACAGTCCAGGGGGTAAAGGAATTTTCAGCAGGATTGTTGATACTGCAAGAAAAGAAAAAATGAGAATAGCTTTCCCTGAAGCAGATGAGGAGAGCGTCTTAAAGGCAGTTGAAAAAATTGTCAGGGAGAAAATTGCTTTTCCTGTCCTTATTGGAAATGAACAAAAAATATTCAAAAAATTTGAGCATCTTGGTATTGACATCAATCCATCAAGCTATGATATTATTGACCCTGAAAAGGAGCAGAGATTCGCAAACAGGCTGTTTGAAATCAGAAAGGAAAAAGGCCTTACTCTGGAGGAAGCAAAAAAACTTGTTAAAAATCCAGTTTATTTTTCCGCTATGGTTCTTGAATCTGGAGAAGTTGATGGTGTTATTTCAGGGGCTGTTGTTGGTACAGCAGAAAGCATCAGGCCTTTTCTGCAGACAATAAAAACTGAGGAAGGAATTAAGAAAGTTTCAAGCAGCTTTATTATGTATACTGATTCAAAAACTTACATTTTTGCTGACTGCTCAATAATTGTTGATCCGAATCCTGAAGAGCTTGCCGGAATAGCAGTTGCAACCAGCGAAACTGCAAAGTGGCTTGGGATTTCTCCGAGAGTTGCAATGCTTTCTTTCTCAACAAAGGGCTCTGCTATTCATCCTTTTGTTGACAAGGTTGCTGTTGCAACTGAACTGCTTAAGAAGCAAAATCCTGAAATTACTGTTGAAGGCGAAATTCAGGTTGATGCCGCAATTGTTCCTGATGTTGCCAGAAAAAAAGCAACTTCAATAATTCAGGGAGATGCAAATGTTCTCATATTTCCAGACTTAAATTCCGGAAACATTGCTTACAAGCTTGTTGAAAGGCTTGGGGGCTACACTGCAATTGGGCCGATAATCCAAGGATTGTCAAAGCCAATAAATGTTTTGAGCAGGGGATGTTCTGTTGATGACATATTTCTTATGACTGCATTGACTGTGGTGCAGGCTCAACATAAGAAAAATCGTAAAGTCACGCCTTAAAAAACGTATATGTATTCTTCAATCCTTCGTCAAAACTTTTTTTCGGCATCCAGCCAAGTTCTTTTTTAGCAAGAGAGACGTTGAGTGCAATCCTTTTTACTTCTCCTTTTATTGCAGGTCCGTGCCTTGCATTTATTTTTGATTTTGTCAGGTTTTTAAGTTTTTCAAAGATTTCATTCACAGACGTTTCTTTTCCAGTGCCTATATTGAAAATTCTGTTTTTTGTTTTCTTTTCAACTGCCAGGAGATTGGCTTCTGCAACATCCTCAACATAAACGTAGTCACGAGTCTGATTTCCGTCTCCATTGATAGTTGGAACTTCATTTTTTGTAAGTTTATCAAAAAATATGCTTACAACTCCTGCTTCTCCTCTTGGGTCCTGTCTTGGCCCGTAAACATTTGAGTAGCGGAGAATTGTGTAATCAATGCTGAAATTGTCATTGTATTGGAAAAGATAATGCTCCACAGCATGCTTCGAAATTCCGTAAGGGCTTAGCGGATTTATTGGATGGTCTTCAGAGCAGGGAATTTTTATCGGCTCACCATAAACAGCGCCTCCTGAGCTTGCATAAACAATTTTTTTTACTCCTGTGTTTTTGCAGCATTCAAGAACATTTATTGAACCTATAATATTTACCTGAGCATCAAAAATCGGCTTGCTCAGGGAATTTCTCACATTAACCTGAGCTGCTTTGTGAATCACAAAATCGGGTTTTTACTTTTTGAAAATATTAATTAGGTTTATGTCTGTGATGTCTGCTTCGTAAAACTTTGTTTTTTTGTTGATGTTTCTGCCATTAGTAAGATTATCGATTACAACAACGTCATAACTTTTTTTCAGAAACAAGTCTGATATGTGGCTTCCTATGAATCCTGCTCCGCCTGTTACTAGAACTTTCATGTGCTGAAGAATAAACTGGTGTTTTAAAAAGCTTTTGAGAATCAATGGAAAAAAACAGCAATCTTTATAAACAAAATGTGGTTTTTCAGCTTTAGAACGGCCATAGTGGCTCGGTCATACCTGATCCCGTTTCGATCTCAGAAGTCAAGCGAGCCTACGTTCCCATCGGTACTGCAATGCGCGGGAAAGTGGGAAAGCTGTTCGCCTTAAATTCCTTGAATTCTCAAGCTAAGAAGTTATTTTGAGTTTCGTCCGCATTCGAATTGTCGTATTGTGCGGACGTGTGCAGCTGAACAAAGTGAATGCTGCATTTCGCTTGTCGACCTGGCGAAAGAGGTTGTGGGAAAGCTGTTCGCCTTAAATTCCTTGAATTCTCAAGCGTCCTCTTAATTCTTAATCATTAAGTGCAAAGCATAGGTTTGCCTTAATTTTTCTTAAATGCAAATCACATCTTCCTCATCTTTGCAACAAAAAATCCTTCTGTTCCTGTTTTATGAGGCCAGAATCTTTTGCAAAGCTTGATTTCAGAATTTAGTTTTTTTCCGAATGCTTCTGTAATGCCTTCTTCTCCGATTGGAATTTCAATTTTTTCCAGCTTTACATCAAAATTACGGAGTGCATAATCAATTACAAACTCATTCTCTTCCGGCTCCAGACTACAGGTCGAATAAACAAGAACCCCTCCTTTCTTCAGTTTTCCTATCCCTGACTTAATGAGTTCTTTCTGAAGAACACTCATTTTTTCAAATTGCTGAACACTTCTTTTGCTGAACCATTCCTTGTCTATCAGAAAATTTCCTGAGCAGGGAGCGTCAAGAAGAATCCTGTCAAACTCAATGTCAAAATCAAGATGATGGGCATCCTTGTCATAGACAATGCAATTCCTCACTCCAAGGCGCTCAATGTTGTTTTTCAAGGCATCAATCCTGTTGTTTATGTCAAGGGCAATTATTGCTCCTTCATTTTTCATCAGCCCTGCAATCTGTGTTGTTTTTCCTCCTGGAGAAGATGCCATATCAAGCACAATATCCTTATTGGTTGGTGCAAGGACTTCAGCAGGGATCTGCGCAGCTGCTTCCTGAAGATAATAATAGCCCAGCAGGTATTCAGGAGTTGAACCAAGGGAAAATTTTGCATTGTAATAATAACCATTCTTGAGAAAATGAATTTTTTTGAGCTCAACTTTCTCATCCCGAAGCCGCCTGACAATCGTTTTCTCATCAATTTTTAATGTGTTGACTCTTAATGATTTCGGAATCTGTCCATACCTTAAAGCTTCCAAATTCTTAACATCCTTTCCTATTAATTGCCCGTACCTTTTGAAAAAATTGTTCATTTTCAATTCATCAAATCTCATTAAATTTCAAAGGTGATTTCTCCTTTTTTTTCATCAAACTCTTTTACAGTATCAAAGTTTTTCAGCATTTTCTTTAGCTCCTCAGCCGAATGCTTTTTCCTGCTTTCTGACAAGAATTTGAGGACTTCTGAAAAAAGCAGATAATTCTCATAAATAAGCTCTCCTTTTTTCTGGTTACCCCCCTCTTCTGATTTAAATTCATCAACCTTTAGTTGCTGCTCTTCAACCATTTTTTCAAATTTTTCAATTTGCTTGTCATATTTTGATTTTTGTTCTTTGACTTCTTTTGCAACAACTTTTGTGAATACTGAGTCCATTGCCTCGTTGTATGAATCCCTTATTTCCTGGATGCAGTCAGAGTAATGATTAAGCTTAAATGGGGTTACATCAACAACTTCATTGTTTTTTAAAAAAATTGATGGCTCTAGCTTCTTGCTTTTCATAGATTCAATCCCATCATACAAGCGTCGCAATTCAGAATCATCCAGTTTTTTCTTGTTTTTGTCAATTACTGAAATAAGGCAGAGCTCCTCAGCATAAATCCCTCCGAGTCCGATATCAAGAGCAAGAGTCTTGACCAAGGACTGTTTTTCTGATTCTTCAACAGCCTGTTTCAACTCCCCTTCACTTATTTTCAAAAAATTGTACTTTTTTCTGGGATACTTGTATTTTTCTTTTGGCTTTATTGTTCTGTCACTCCACTCCTGATTTTCAGCTGCAGAAATTATTTTATTATCCGTCAGAAGGATTATGTTTCCCTTGCTGAACATTTCTGCAATCAGCGAGTATGTTCCCTGCTTTGTTTCAAATTCTATCTCAATTATTCTTTCAAATTCAAGTTGTCTTATCGACCTTATTCTTGAGTTGCCAAGCATCTTTCTAAGGAACATGCAGAAGCCGCTTGGCTTTTCAGCCTCTTCTTTTTTGGTCGTCAAATAAAAAAATTCTGGCGAGTTTATTCTTAAGATTTTTTTACCAATTCCAGCCACATAAAGCTGAATAAGGATTTCTTTTCTTGACGGGTTGTATATCTTATCAACTTTTGAATTTATAAGTTGTTGAAGCTCTCTTATAAGGTAGTGCATTTCCAATGATGACATCTGTGTTTTCATAAACAAATTTAAAAATGGAAGAGGTTTTTAAGGATTTTGCTTATGTACATCAGGATAAAGAAAATAAAAGGCAGGGAATACGCTTATAATGTCAGGAATGTGTGGACAAATAAGGGGCCCAGGCAGAAAACAATAGGATATTTAGGCAAGCTCATAAGAGTAGGCAAACTTGTAAAAGCAAATGACCAAAAGAAGCAAGACTTCGCCACCTATTTGGCAGATAAAAAAATAAATATCAATGATCTAAGTTATGAGCCACTCATTAATGAGTTGGCAAGGTTCGAGCTCATTAATTGTGGATTTCAAAGAGAAAACAGCATTCTGAGAAAAGATTATTTTGTTGTTGACCTGGCAAATAAAAAAGTTTTAAGCAGGAAGAAAAATGCTGTTATTGCCTTGAATGATGGCTTTCTTTGCGAGACTACTCTTAATGCACTCCTTGATTTTGTGCCTAAAGGAGAGTATGATGAGGAGATTGGCTTGGAGCTGGCGAAGCTTCTTGTAAGCACAGGTCTTGATGTCCAAAAAGAATTTTTTGTTGTTCTGTATGAGAAATTGATGCAAAAGTAGAAAAAAAGAGGGGTGAGAGCTCAGCACTTTGTGCTTCACTCTCCACACTCAAATGAGGTCTTCCTTGATGATTTCTCCTGGAAGGGTGTATTTGTTGGGCCAGATTTTCCTTCCAGGAAAAATAGAGGTGTTAATTCCTGTTTGAACATTATCTCCAAGAACTGCACCTAATGTTGTTCTTCCTGTTTCAATCAATTCTCCTCTTACAACCGACTTTATTATTCCATGGTCATGTCTCGAGTAAGCTGTTAATGTTCCTGTGTTGAGCCGGCAATTCTCCCCTATGACTGAGTTTGAGATGTAGCAAAATCCGTCAATCTTTGTTTTGTCGTAAACCACTGAATTCTTCACTTCAGCGCTGTGGTTTATTTCGCAGTTGTCTCCTATTGTGGAGCTTATTATGTGGGTGTTTGGACCTACTACACTGTTTTCACCTATTATTACAGGCCCTTCAATGTATGATCCGCTCTTGATAATTGAGCCTTTTCCAATCGCAACATTTCCCTTGATAACAGCATTCTTCTCAACCACTCCTTTTATTTCCCTTTTAGTCCTTGACAGCAGAAGCTTTGTTGCTTCAAGGATACTCCAGGAATAAACAACTGGCATCCAGTAATCCTGGCTTAAGCAGCAAAACACTTTTTCTTTTTTTGAAAGCTCCTTTATTGCTTCAGGAATCTCATACTCTCCTCTCTCAGATCTCTTAAGCCCCTTTATTATGGGAAAAATGCTTTTGTCAAGAACATACATCCCTATGCTTGCGATGTCTGAGATGAATGTTTTTGGCTTCTCAACAATATCCACAACATAATTATTCTTAATCACGAGTTCTGCATAATCTTGCGGGTTGTCAACTCTTTTTGCAAGAAGGGCGTACTTATGTTTTATTATTTCCTTTATGTCTTTTCTCGAGTACAAGTCATCGCAGTTCATAACAAGGAACCTTTCCTTTACGAATTTTTCTGCCTGAAGCACTGCGTGGGCTGTCCCAAGCTGCTGTTTCTGTTCAACATAATTTATCCTTAGTTTTCCAAATTTATTTCCAATAGACTTTTTAATTTCTTCCTGCTTATAACCCACAACAATTATTACTTCTGAAAATATGCCTTCAATCTGTTCAAGATTATGCTGCACTATTGGCTTGTTTGCAATCTTAAGAAGGGGCTTTGGCCGTGTCATAGTTAATGGGTGGGTTCTTGTTGAAGAGCCTCCAGCCATTAGTATTGCCTGCATTGAATCACCTCATTGAATTTACTTGTTCAATTTACGTATTTAAAACTGAAAATCAAGGTTATTTAAATATTTAATTCAGAAAAAATTCAAAACAAAAAAGAAAAGCAAGCTCAAATGCGGGGTTAAAATTAAAATCAAGTCATATTTTTGTTATTCTTTTAAAAATTAACTTTTTTACTGCCTTGAAACATAAACAAAGCTTAGAATGTATTTGTAATATAATTTAAAATCAATGAACTTTGTTTAATATTATAGAAAATTATATAAATATTATAAATTTTCTTATAGTAAAATGCCGTCGAAAACATATTTTCTTAAAGAACAAGATGGGAAATTCTTATATTCACCAGCCCATATTCTCCAAAATCCATCAGGATTAAATGTCCTGGATAATGAACTGAGGCTGAAGATTTTAAAAACTGTTTCTAAAGTTCCAAAGTACCCTGCAGAAATTGCAAAAGAGCTAAAAGTGCATGAGCAGAAAATCTATTATCATGTAAAACAACTGCTTAACACAGGAATTCTTGAGGTTGCTGAAAGAAAAGAAATTAGGGGAACAACTGCCAAGACATTAAGGCCTAAAGAGCTTAATTTCGGGGTTTCTCTTGGTGGAGAGTGGAAAGAACTCAGCAGTTTAGGCACTAGCAGAATAGACAAAAAACTTGCTAATTTTCTCTATCCTTTCGTGGTAAATGATGAATTGAATGCAGATATTGTTGTAGGAAGTCCAGACCCTCATGGTGCATTTAAAGCAAGGGCTAGGGATTCGCATTATGCAATCAATCTCTCACTTTTCTTAGGCAGATATTGCAATATGCCAAACGACTTTTCAGTAAAGCTGGATACTGATGTTAATCTTAAGAAAACTGACAAGCACCTTATCCTTGTTGGAGGTCCTGTAACAAATCTGTTGGTCTCAGAAGTAAATAAAAAGCTCCCAATTCCTTTCAGTGAAGAACAGCCATGGGGCATTGTTTCCAAGAAAAGCAGAAACAAGCATTCTGAGGATTCTGTAGGCATTGTTGCAAAAATATCAAATCCCTTTAAGAAGGATTGCAGTCTTCTTGTGTTTGCGGGAGTGCGTGCTGTTGGAACAAAGGCAGCAGTTATTGCACTTACAAAAAGCCACAAAACTCTTCTTAAAGAATATGCTGATTCTGGAGACTTTGCAAAAATTGTGCATGGCTTTGATTTGGACAGTGATGGCAAAATAGATTCTGTAGAAATTCTTGAGTAATTCTCAATCTTCTCAGTCTTCCCGATCTTCTCAATCTTATTCCATTATTTTTATTAAAAACTGGCGGGTTTAATACCCCTGACTTTAGTCCGACAGTTTTTGTTATGTGAATTTTTGTGTAATTGGCAGTCATTTTACACGTAATTAATGACGTGATGACATTAATTACGTGTCATTGATAAATTACACGTCATTGAATCATTGCACATCATGCCTCAGCCTCATTTTCATGTCATCTTCCCGTCAGTTCAATTTTCATTTCATTACTGATAAAGAATTCTTTTTCTCCATAAGGATTTACCAGGTCATTTATCCTTATTCCTTTTTTCCTTAAACTCGAAATTATGTTCTTAACCGTGCCATAATTCAGTCCAGTATTCTTCGATAGATAATTATAGTCCAATGGCTTCTGTGCATCAACAAGCGCGCTTAATATTTTTTTCTCAGAAACTTTCAGTTCAGACCCCGCAAATACTGAATTGCCTGCATTAAAAAGAATGTTTTGTGTTTTTTGTGTTCCTTCCCCCCTCATCTTGATGTCATCAGTGTCACCAAATGTCATGTCATTTTTAATTACATGTAACTGTTTGTGTAATTGTGGTGTAATCATCTGATTACTTTGTGTAATCTGTGTTTTTTCATCATTTTTTTGATTCCTGTTATGGTCACTTTGACCTTGATTTTCAAGAACAGATATTCTTTCAATTATTTTTGCATTGCTTTCATTAACAGTCAGAAAATATTTTTGCATTTCCATTATCTCATCCTTCAAATCCTGGCTATGTTGGTGAAGATATGATATCCACTGGTTTATGCTTGATATGTCCTTTCTTGTAAGTTCTGAATGAAGCCTGTGACTTTTGTCCAGGTCATTGCTCTTTGCTGAGATGTGCAATACCCATTGTTGCATAAGCTTAATGTCCTTATCAATCTTGGACAATGCAGAACTTGATACATTTGATACTTCAGATGGAACAACAATATCCTGCTCATTTTTCTCTTTTTCTTTTTTCCTGAAAAAGCTAAACATCCAATCACCTTGAATAAGCAATGCATCCCCTCTTATATATTTTGCTAATCTGCGGCTAATATGAAACCCTGCCCAGCATCAATTCCG
>DATDSP010000051.1:0-2096 GCA_035291205.1 Candidatus Nanoarchaeia archaeon
AATTCTATGTTGAAAATTTCAATCGGGACTACTGTTGCTAACACCATTCTCGCCAAATGCTTGCTTCCAGTACAGTATGATTCTAAAGGATGTAACGAGTATTGCAAAACACAGTAGTATCGGAAGTTGCAATAAACCAAAGTTAATTCTTAACAGCATTCTCAAGACTTAAACTTTATGTTGCAGTAATAATGGTGTATAATATAGTTTGAGAGTAATAAATAATGACTAAACTTCCAATATACAGAATTACTTTTTCTTAATTAACTTAACAACAAAAAAACCAACCCCACCAATTACTATTAGATTCAACAAAACTACAGCAACCCAGAATCCCGGTTTCTTGGTCAAAGGAACTTCTGTTGTTGTGGTTGGGCCTAAAACAGGAACTTTTTCTGATTCTGTTGCTTCTTCTTCAGTGCCTTCAGACACCTGAACAGCTCCTGTTTCTTCTGTCTCTTTCGGCAATTCTTCACTACTCTCATTTTCTTTTGGCTGCTCTTCCGCAACAGTGCCGCATGACTCTACTTCAAGATTAGCTGTTTTTTTCTCCCAGAGAGCATCTTCCTGCAGGTAAGACCTTACTTCTATAGGATAGGTTCCTGGCTTCATGCTTTTGTCAACAGTTACTATAAGGCTTTGCGTAAACTTATTGTCCTCATCAAAAGGGTCTTCCTCAAGCTCTATATTTCTTTTTGCAAAATTAATTCCAATGTCCTTGTTTACAATTTCAATCATTGCTTTGTCTTCTATCCTCGAGCCGATGTTTCTTATTGTTGCTGTAAGCGTGGAAGTTCCGGAGCATTTTATTTTTTCAGGGAACAAAGATGCTTGTTCAACTATTACTTCTCTTGGTTCTTTATCTACATCTAATTTCAGCCTCATCTTGTCTGTATGGGCATTTCCACTATCATCTTCCCCTTCAGCTTCTATAAGTATGTCATAAAGCCCGGCTTCAACACCTAATGGTATTTTTAATATTATATTGACTTCCTCATTAGCTTCAGCATCCAGATCGAATTCATTGGATTCTTCTTCTATACCCTCGCCTTCATCAATTTCCTCTATTGTGACTCGAACGCTTACGTCATTTATATCTATGTCCTCTTTGTCGGTAAATGCGTTTTGTATGTTGAAATTAAACCTCAGCTCTGAGCCAGGGCCTGCATTTTCCTCCCCGAAGTTAAGCTTTCTCCCATCAGTAACATCAAGGTCATTTCCGCTTTCGGATCTAAGAATTCCATTAGAGCTTCGCTTGACTCTCGTTGTAAGGAAAACATCAAGGTCCTCTATTGTCAAGCCTCCACCTACATTTGCCAGCAAAGTGACTAATTCCCTTGTCAGCTCTGTTGATACTATCTTTACTTTTCCCAAGGTAACATTTCCTGTTGAAGTGCTTGCAGGTATGGTAATATTGAAGGATATTGACTCTGTTTTGTCAAAAGGCAGCACAAAATTGGTTTTGTTTGACTTTAGATTAAAGCCATTAACGCTGAAATCGAAAGTCACGTTTGTCAGATCAGCATTTCCTGTGTTTGTTACATTGAAAGTCCTTGTGTGCGTTGTGTTCAGGCTTACGCTTCCCAATTCAATCTGGGAAGGCATAAAGCTTACATCATATTTTTCAGTAACGTTAAGATTCACTTTAATTGCGTCTGTAGTTGATGCATTTGAAGTGGCTGTAAGCGTCCCCGAATACAATCCTGGTGATTGCTGCTTCGGAATTATTACAGAAAAAGTGCTGCTTTGGCTGGTTCCATTGGCACGATTAGTTATATTGCTTAAAGAGGTTATATTAAGCTTGTCGCTGCCTTTTGTCAATGTATAGCCTGTAAAGTTGATGTCAAGATTTGTAGTTCCGGTATTATTAACTGCAAAGCTTCCGGATGCAGTGCTGTCAGCCTGCTGCGTTATGTTTGCAAAGTCCTCAACAATGTTAAAGCCGGGAGCTGCATTTATACTTATAATGCACAAGAAAAACGCTAAAACTGCCAATAATGGAAATTTATTCATTTTGACCATAGTATTATTATTCGAGAGTAGTTAATCTGTATTTAAAGATTGCGTTTTTTCCATCAAAAATAAAATCAGAATTA
>DATDSP010000052.1:0-6404 GCA_035291205.1 Candidatus Nanoarchaeia archaeon
GGTGCAGTGTTTATAAAATTTGTTGAATTGTTGTTTTCTGAATGCAAAATACATTCGGCTAATATGAAACCCTGCCCAGCATCAATTCCGCAGCTCGTAGATAAAACAATCTGGCTCGTCGCGAGGGGTTGCTCCCTACGGGAACGCAGAGCCTTACAATAAAACATATGATAGCGAGGATGATGCTGGCGAGCGAAGCGAGAGGGTTTCATATTAACCATACATTCATTACATTTTTAAATTACATTTTTAATTATGTTCTTCATTATATTTTACATTAATTTTTTAATATTTTATGTACTTCATTTTCATCCACAACTTTCATTCGCAAAAGTTTAAATAAACATATTTCTTATCAGAAGGGATGCAGATAAAAAAAGAATATGCTGTCATAGGTGCGATATTCCTGATTACCTTATTTTCAAGGCTTTACCTCTCTTTTCAAACAGAGCAATTTATTGATGACAGCTCTTACTTCAACATAAGGCAGATAGAGCACATAAGGGAAACAGGGGCTCCTGCTTTCAAGGACGATCTCAGCTATTCTGGAAGAACGTATATTTTTCTGCCTTTGTATCATTACATTATGGCTTTTTTTTCATTGTTCATGCCTGCAGGCATAGCAGTAAAAATAATTTCAAACTTATTTGCTTCGTCAATAGTAATTATAGCGTTTCTCCTCGCTTTTCACATAAGCAGGAATTTCCTGAGCTCAACAATTGCAGGGTTTGCATCGGGATTCGTTCCAATTTTTTTTTCAAGCACCTTTGCCAGCTCAACAACTTACTCTTTTGTAACTCCATTATTCCTGCTTATTATTTACTGCTTCCTGAAATCAGAAGAAAACAAGAATTATGTGTACACTTTCCTTCTGCTGTTGTTTCTGTTCGTGCTTCTTGATTCAACGGTTATTTTCCTGATTGCCGGACTGCTGTTTTATCTGCTCCTCATAAAGCTTGAGCACCTGAAGCACAGCAGGCAGGAGATTGAGATGATAATCTTTGCAGGGTTCATGGTGCTCTGGTTTCAATTTCTTTTTTACAAGAAGGACCTCCTACTCCACGGATTTTCAATAGTTCTCCAGAATATCCCTCCAGAAATAATAAACAAGTTTTTCACAGAAACAAATCTTCTTGAAATGATTTACCAGATAGGTTTTGTTCCTTTTATTTTTGGGATATATATTATTTACAAGAGCACGTTTGGCATTAAGAGAAAATCAACTCTTCTTTTCATAGGTTTGATAATCTCTCTTAGTTTGGTTGTCTGGATGAGGATGATTAAGCCAAACATTGGTTTGAGTCTTCTTGGGTTGATGCTGATAATATTATTCAGCGACTATCTGAAAGAGCTTTTTGAATACATTGAAAAAACGAGGCTCTCAAAATTCAAGACAATAATAATTGCTTCACTTCTGATTGCTGTTGTTCTCACGTCAGCAATGCCCTCAGTTTACTACGCTACCGGAAAACTTGATGAGGCGCCGACAAGAGATGAGCTGGATGCATTTGAATGGATTAAAAAAAATGCTGAAAAAAATGACGTCATACTCGCAACTTTTGAAGAGGGGCATAAAATAAATGAGCTGGCAAAAAGAAAAAATGTTCTTGATGACCATTTCCTGGGTTCAAAGGACGCACAGCAGAGATATGAGGATGCAAAGAGTGTATTTATAACTCAATACTCGACAGTTGCAACCCAGATTCTTAACAAGTATGATGTAAATTACATAATTTTTTCAGAAAGAGCAAAAGCTGACTTCAGGATTGAAGAACTTAAGATTGCTCTGGACAGGAACTGCTTCAAGCTTGTCTACAACAGCTCTGTAAAAATTTACAAATCAGTCTGCGGGGTGACTTCCTATCAGGAAATATAATGAATCTGAAAAGAATGAAAAGAAAAAAGCATTCTACTCTTATGCTGTGCTCATTATGGCATTGCTTGTTCTGATAGTTCCCGCAATAAGGTATGTTTTTTTCCAGGGTTATTTGAAAGAGGGGGCAACATTTTATAATGTGTTTATTTCTGAAAAAACAGACAACAAAAGCAGTATTTACGACGGAAAAGAAATTCACCGCAACATCTACCATTATACTGCTGGTTTTTTAGGGGGAATGTTTGGAAAAGAGAATACTGCTGTTTTCCTGCCGATTATTCTGGGAATATTATCCGCGCTGACCTTTTACAAAATTCTTGAGAAGCTCAAAGTCAATCCGAATATTTCGATGCTCTCGAGTTTGATATTGATTGTTTCTCCAACATATATTTATGCATTTAATGCATCTACTCCCTTGAGCCTTATAATTTTTCTCAGTCTTCTGGGAGTTTATCTTTTAATACAGGATACTCCGGCAATTACAACTCTTCCTGTTTTTTTTGCACTCTCTTTGTTCGGATGGGCTTCTGCAGCTGTGGCTTCGGCAGTGATTGTTATGCATGCAATTTACAAAGTGAAAAATTTCAGGAGAATGTGGATGCTTCTTCTTATCATTCTTGCAGGGGCAACTGCAGGATACTTTATGAAGTTTGACATTGTTTACCAAAATCAGGCAGGGAATAATATTTTGAAAGGATTTATATCAGATTTTGGAGGAGAGACAGGTATTGGAATCTTCACCCTGATTTTGGGGCTTTTCGGATTAATCATATCATGGAGAAACAAGGAAAAACATTACGTCCTTTTCATTTTTTTGATTGCGTTAATTATCGCATCAGCCATTAATTCTTTTTTCATAACTTATCTTGTTTTCATATTTTCAATTCTTGCAGCACACGCAATATTCACAATAATGAGAAGGGAATGGGAAATAGAAACAATAAAAAACCTTACAGTGCTTATAATCTTCTGCGGAATAATTTTTTCCACAGTATCCTACTACAATAACCTGCTAATATCTGCTCCGAACAATGATATGATTGGCGCCATGCGCTTTGTGAATGAAAAAGCAAACAAGGCTTACACAATATTCTCAAGCCCTGAAAACGGATTTATCATCGAATATTACGGCGGAACTGTGGTTATGGACACAACCCTTATGGGCCGAGACCTGCAGAGAATAAATGACACTTCAACCATTTATTACTCGAGAAATATTCTTGTTACAAAGAAACTTCTTGATAAGTATAATGTAGGATACATAATTCTGGACAAAAAAATGAAGGATGTGACATGGACGAATGATGAGCAGGGGCTTTTGTTTTTGCTGAGAAAAAGTGAGGATTTCAGAAAAATTTATAATAGGGAGTCTGTTGAAATATGGGAATATATGGGAAGCAGGAGATAAAATCTTATAAATTAAACATGAATCTGATAGATATTGGAAGGATTGAAAAATGATAGATGCTGCTGAGATTGTGCTTTCAATGGTTTATTTCCTGACGCTGTTTTATACTGTGTTCTTGCTTGTTGCATTTCTCGAGGACACGCCGGAGAAAAAAAGAAATCTTTCTTCCAAACCAATTGTCAGCGTGATAATTCCAGCATATAATGAAGAGGGGGTAATAAGAGAAACAATGAACAGCGCCCTCAATCTTGATTACCCTCCTGAAAAGCTTGAGTTGATTGTTGTAAACGACGGTTCAACTGATGAAACAAGAAAAATTGTTGAAGATGTGATTTCTGAAAACAAAAGCAAGAGAATAATTCTTGTAAATCAAAAAAACAAAGGAAAATATTCTGCATTGAATGTGGGAATAAAAATAGCAAAAGGGGAATTTTTTGCCTGCCTTGATGCTGACTCTATTGTTGAGAACAATGCCTTGAAAAAAATGCTTCCTTATTTTGAAAACAAGAAAACAGCTGTTGTACTGCCATTGATGAAAATAAGGAACCCAAAAAACATATGGCAAAAAATACAGCATTACGAGTATGTCATTAATATGTTCTACAAGAAGATAATGAGCAATCTTAATTGCGTCCACGTTGCCCCAGGACCTTTCAGCATTTACAGGACAAAAACAGCAATTAAGGAGGGTGGTTTTAGAAAAGGGCACAATACAGAGGATCTTGAAATAACTCTCCGCCTTCAGAAGAAAAACTACAAGATTGTGCAGCTGATGAATGTTGAAGTTCTTACTGATTCGCCTGACAATTTCAGGAATCTTTACCGCCAGAGAAACAGGTGGAACATGGGCTCTGTGCTGAATGCCTGGGACTACAGAAAAATGATATTCAACAAAAAATACGGCGACTTCGGCCTTTTTCAGATGCCCTTTGTCTTATTTGCAGGATTTTTCTCGCTCACAATAATCATTCTCACGCTTGCGCTGAATATCATAAAGCCGTTGGCAAAAGCACTGCACAATCTAAGTCTTGTGAATTATGATATTATGACATACGTGAGGAACTACAGGTTTGAGCTTAATCTTCTGGATTTTGATTATTATAAAATTATTATTTTTGTTTCAGTCCTGACTATCTCATTGGCTGTTTTTATTGCCTCGCACAAATATTGCAGGGAAAAACTTGCAAAGCATGGAATAATTCCTTTGTTTGTCTTTATGTTTTTTTATTACCTTCTTCTTGGAATAATCTGGCTCGGCATAGTTAAGGATCTGCTGTTTAAAAGAAAAACGGAATGGTGAAATCATTGAAGGAAAGAATTTTCAGCAGAAGACGGTATGTAATTGCGGTGGTCCTCACTATACTTGTTTTTGCATCAGGGCTTATGCTTGGACTAGTAATAGAAAACAAAAGAGTAAGCTATCTTGAAAACCTCTACCAGAAGCAACAAATAGACTTCAGCAGTACACAGCTTCAATATCTTTATCTCACAACACTTAACAAAAAGGACCTGTGCGGGGGTTATTACAGGACTTTTGACCTGAACTTGAGACAGCTTGATGATGCAAGGATAAAGCTTGTGAATTACGCGATAAACAACAAGATAAACAAGGAAAATTTTGATTCATTAAAAAGACAGTACACCATAGAACAACTGAAGTACTGGCTTTTTGCACAGCAAATAAAGGACACCTGCGGCGAGGAGTTTGCAAGAGTACTTTATTTTTATTCAACAAATGAGGAATGCCAAAGATGCGCTGACCAGGAGGCTGTGCTGACATATCTTAAGAAAAGATTTAATGAAAAACTTCTTATTTTTGCTCTTGATTCAAAAATGACTGAAGAGCCAATGATAACAACCCTGAAAAGGCAATATTCTGTTTCTGTTTACCCCACTTTGATTATTGAGAACAAGAAACTTGAGGGCTTTGCTGACAAGGATTTAATTCTTGCAAATATCTGCCCCCAATACACATCAAACATAACTGACTGCGCAGGGGTTTATGAAAAGAAAAATTAATAAAAATAACTTCTGGATAACTGCTGTGCTGGCTTTTTTTCTGTTCGTGCAGATTCCTTTTCTTACCGGAGCAAGGTACGCTTCGTGGGACGAATCAGTCTATATTGGAATGGCAAAGCACATCTATTCTTCAGGCCAGTCTGGGTTGTGGGAAAACTTCAGGCCATGGGTTCTGCCGGCTTTCCTTGGAATATTCTGGAAGCTTGGCCTGGATGTTGTTTTGTTTGGAAAAATTCTCGCATTAGTTTTCAGCTGTGCAGTGATTTATCTTGTGTATCTTTCTGGAAGGGAAATGTTTGATGAAAAAACAGGAATAACTGCTTCGGCCATAACTGCAATAACCCCTGTATTTTTTCTTAATGCGACAAATATTCTTGCAGAGATCCCTTCAGTAATGTTCGCCCTGCTTTCGATTTATTTCATTTTAAAACGCAGGCCGTTGCTTTCAGGGGTTTTTTCTGCATCAGCATTTTTGACAAAATTTCCCCAGGGAATTATTGCTGTTGTCCTGGCTGTGCTGATTTTTGCGTACGGCAAAAACAAATCAAATAACAAAAACTCGCTGCTCGGAGCTATCCGCAGGCTAAAGCCTGCGGTTTTACGCTCCTCGCTTAATCGCGAGTTTTTGGAATTAAAAACTGTCGGACTAAAGTCAGAGGTATTAAACTCGCCAGTTTTTAATAAGAGAAAAACATTCAAAAAAAACAGGGAAATGTCAAATTTACTTAGATTCGCAGCAGGATTTGCCCTTGTTCTTTCAGTCGGAATTGCCCTCAATTTTGTTTTCAAGAACAACTTTTTCGTCCAGTTATTCAAGGCATCCCTGCATCAAGGGAATGTCTTTGCAACTGAAAGCAGTTCATACTTCTTTTATATTGCCGAAATTGTGAAGAACAATTGGCTTCTGCTGTTCTCTGCTGCTGCTTTTTTTGCCTTTGTTTACAGCAAAACGCTAAAAAAAAATGGAAAAGATGGGAAAAATGGGAAAAAAAGCGCGAAATGGCTTGAGCATCTAGAATGGCTCATTGTGATATTCCTTGTTTTCCTGGCATATTTTTCAGCAATCCAGAACAGACAGATAAGATTCTCAATAATTTTCCT
>DATDSP010000053.1:0-8475 GCA_035291205.1 Candidatus Nanoarchaeia archaeon
TGCACAAACTGACAAATGGCCTTTTTATGCAGTAATTATTTGGCTTGCAATTGCTTATTACAGCATGCTAAGCTATGTTTTCTTCATTAAGGAGCATGAAGTGCTTTCAGCAATTTCAAATGCATTCAGCATAGGCACAAGAAACTTCCATCTTTTCATTTTTCCAATATTGTTTGTGCTGTTTTCATTCACTGTAATAAATATTGCCGGTTATCTGCTGTCAGGTATCCCGGAAACTGCATATAATGTCCTGTTGCTGCTGCTCTCATTATTTTCACTTGCCTGGATGCGCTATTATGCTGTTGACATTGTTAATGAAGTAAAGAGGAAGCATATAAGATGAAGGAATCAGAAACATCGGAATTGAAAAAATCAACATCCGAATTAAAAGAAGCCATAATATCAATAGTTGCAATTCTCAACGTGGTTTTTAAAAGACAAGTTACCCCCCAAGTTACCCCTCAAGTTACCCCCCAAGCTAATCTGACCGAACTCGAATATAGATTTTTTAAAGAAATATTGAAATATCCAAAAATATCAAGAACTCAGCTTTCAAAAAAATTGAGCGTCAGCACAAATACTGCAAAAGAGTATCTTGAGAGATTAAAGAAAAAAAATGTTTTGAAACGCAAAGGAAAAACTAGCAGAGGACATTGGGAAATAATTCAAAAATGACTTACCAAAAAAAGCAAGCTCAAGCTACAATATTCATCGTAATGGGACTTGTTCTCCTGATAGCTCTGGGTTTATTTGTTTACCTGCAGGGAATTCCAATTGCAAAAAAAGAATTTGTTCCTGCTGAAGCAGAGCCGGTCAAGAAATATGTTGAGGACTGCATATCAGGAGTTGCAAAGCAGGGAGTGCTTATTGCAGGAGCGCAGTCCGGCTACATTGAAATTCCGTTTGATATCGAAGTGGACTCTAACACCCACATCAGCTTTGGAGGAGGTGTATTTAAAGTTCCTTTCTGGTTCATCAAGGGAAGGAACAAAATACCTCCTTTAAAGAAAACTGAAGGAAAAAACTCAATAGAAGAACAGCTTCAGGATTACATTGATGCAAACATCAGGGACTGCATTGGAAACCTGTCTGTTTTTGAGAGAATATTTGAAATAAAGGAACTGTCAAATTTCAGTTCTGATGTTGCAATAACAAAAGAAACTGTCTTCGTTTCAGCTGATTACAGAATTCAGCTGAAGGACAAATCGAACCAGAAAGAAACAAGAATTACAAAATATTCTGCTGAGATTCCTGCACGGCTTGAAAGAGTATATTCCCTTGCAAAAGACATTATGGATTCTGAGAATGAAAACCTGTTTATGGAAAACATCACCCTTGATTTGATGGCTCTCAACCCAAACATTCCCTTTACTGACCTGAGATTTGAATGCAAGCCACTGGAATGGAAATTATCTGATATAAAGAATGATGTTCAGACAGCATTGGAGACCCAGATTCCCAGAATAAGATTCAGGAACACAAATTATCTGCCATTCATTTATCCTGACGAGGCATATCAAAAATTCAAGGCATACTCAATGGAGGATATAATAAATGGAAAAATCCCATCTGAGGTGCCTCCTGAAGATGCGTATGAATACTTCCATTACCTGATTACTGTTTCAAAATATAATTATGATGACTTGCACGCAGCAGTGAAGTATTCAAAAGAATTCGGGCTGAATATTAATGCAAGGCCCAATGACAATGGAATCCTGAGATCTTACTACGGGGAGGGTGTTGAAAGCTACTTGAAATTCCTCTGCATCAATGTATATCATTTCACTTACGATGTTGCATACCCTGTAATGATAACTATTTACGACGATAAATCATTCAGCGGAGAGGGATTTAGCTTTAATTTTGCATTCCCTGTCATAATAAATCATAATCAAGGCGACAGGACGACACGGGGAATTTCAGCCTTTGAAGCTCCAGTACCTTTCACAGGCTACTGCCAGGATTTGTCAGAGAAAAAATATGACGTAAGAGTCCTGGGCACAGTTGGGGGATTTACAAATGTTGAAATTAAGGATGTGAATGTATCATTTAACTGCCTCAAGTTCAGGTGCTCGTTGGGAACAGTTGATTATGATCCTGATTGCGACTGCAGACGGCTTGTCACAGGACTGCCTGAATCGTGCAGAGGGGGCTTTGTCGGGGCAGAGAAAGCAGGGTATCTTGGCTCAGAAAAACAAGTGGCTGACGCTGAGGAGGAGACAGGAAACATTAATCTTGGAATAAAAAGACTGAAGCCATTCAACATCAATGTTGTGAAGCATCTCTCAACTGGCAGTTCTGAACAAATGAGCGACTTTGATATAGCATTAATAAAAGCTGAAAGCAGGGAGAATGATTACACCACTTATGTTCAGATTGAATTCAATCAGGCAGAGAACATAACCCTTATTGAGGACGATGCAACCTATTCATTTGAAATAATGCTTATCGACTCAAGAAACGAGAGACTGCTTGGAGGGTATATTTCTGATGTTACAATTCCTTATTTGGAGCTTGCTGACAAGAATGACGTTGTGTTTAGCGTATATGAGCAGATTCCGCATCCATCATTGACAGATGTCAACGAACAGTACAATCTGCTGAACTATTTGAAGACAAACGAGGATTACAAGAAAAACCTGAGGCCAGCGTTCAGATGATAAAAACAAAAAAAGAGAACAGCAGGGAAATAAAGCTGAAAATAATCACAGTATTCATAATTGCGTTGATATTGTCCCTGCCAATTGATTTTGTTTACGCAATAAAAATTGACAATACCAGCGTAACAACAACCGGCTCTTCGGCTTCAATAAACTGGACAACAGAAGATGATGCAAATGCGAAAATCGAATACGGCTTGACCGCAAGCTACGGGCAAATCTATGCTGATCTTGGAAACTACTTAAAAAAGCATTCTGTCTTGATAACTCCTCTTGATTCAGAAAAAAAATATTTTTACAAGATAACTTCTGCAAACAAGACAGGACAGAGTGCTGATTCATCCGGAGAATTCACAACAAAAGATGTAACTCCGCCATTGCAGATTAGGAATTTCATTGCAGTAAGCACTTCCAAAACCGCTACTTTAAACTGGACTCCTGGCAATGAGACTGATTTTGCGAATTACAAGCTTTACAGGAATGAAATCAATTTCGACAATATCAGCAACAAGATGGCTTCTTCTTACACAGACACAAATTTAAAGCCAGGCACTGAATACATTTATTCAATTTCAGCGGTTGATAATTCAGGCAATGAAGGGGAAAAATCAGCTCTGGCAGTAAGAACCCTTGCTCCTGATTTAACTGCTCCGAAAATATCAGGCGTGGCAATAAAGGAGCCAACTGAAAACACAGTAACAATAGAATGGCAGACAGATGAAAACAGCAATTCCAGCATTTTTTATGGAACAACATCTCAGGTTAATTCTTCATCATCCTTGAATGATTTTGCAATAAATCACACAGTAAAATTAACCAGCTTGAAAAATGGCACAAAGTATTTCTACAAAGCAGTTTCCTGCGACAAATCCGGCAACTGCGCAGGCTCAGAAATTTACAGCTTTACTGCCGGCGCTGACAGGATTCCACCATTCATTAATCTCAAGCTTCCTCTGTATTGGAATGACAATTTAATTGATATTGCCGGAACAACAGAATCCTCCTCTTTAGTGCTGTTGTTCGTCAATGGAGTGCATAGAAACAGCAGGAACACAGATGCAACAGGCACATTCAATTTCACTTCAGTGGTGCTTCAGCCAAATGCTGTAAATGTCATAAAGATATTCTCAACAGATCCTGCAAAGAACACCAATGAAACAACATTTAACATTACAACAGATTTGAATCCACCGGTATTGACTGCAACAATTCCTGGGCTTTCCTCAAAGGGCTCTGTTGTGGTGAATGGAAGCGTCAATGAATATTCAGTAATAAATTTCTATGTGATAACTTCTCAGGATAGCGAAGCCCCTCAAAAAGTCAGGAACCTGCAGAAGAAAAAGACTGACAAGAACTCAGTAGAAATATCCTGGGACAAAGTAAATGTTTCTGACTTGAGCAAGTATGTTGTTTACCGCTCTGATGCCGGAGCAATTGCAACTACAACATCCACAAGCTATATTGACAGTGCTGTCAGTACAAATTCAACTTACAAGTACTCTGTCTCCGCAATTGATACTTCCTGCAATGTTGGAGAACAATCAGATGAAATCGAAGCTGTAACATTGACCAATGGAACTCTTTACAATAAGTCAATCCAGACAGTTGAGACAGCGCTTAAGTCCTGCATTGTTCCGCAAAAGACGATAAACCTGACTGGAAAATTCAATGAATCAATTTCATTGCATCAGGGCAATAATCTCATTCGAATGGAAGCAGTTGACCGTGCAGGAAATACTGCAAGAATTGAGAATAATACATTATTCGACAGCCAAGCCCCAATAATTATGGAGAATAACATTGCGGAGCTGAGCCCTTCGTATTCGCCTGATGTCACCATTCGCGGCCGGGTAAATGAAAACACCACAATTTTAGTTTATGTAAATGACCAGCTCCAGCAGACTGTAAAGACAGAGCCAGACGGCAAATTTTCAGCGAAAATTGAGCTGTCAAGAAACATACAGCAGAATGCCGCTTTGGAAGCTTCGCAAACAGGAGTGGTTGGAACTCAGCAGATATCTACTGGCAACAAATGGCTTAATAACATCAGGATAACTGCGATTGATGTTGTTGGCCTGAATTCTTCTGTGACTGGTTCAATAATGTACGAGCTTTGCGGAGAAGGAGCGGACTGGAACATCTATGTTGATCCAAGAACAGTGTATCCGACAGATTTGGTGCCAAGATACCTTATTGACGGAGTTGGACAAATCGGCTTTGGAATGAACTTTACATGGCAGGGCCCTGGAAACGAGCCAACAATAAGATCTGTGCGCGTATATTCAAGACAGCTTTCAACTGCTGAAGCAAAGGACTGGGATTCCGGACTTGCAAGATTTATTCAGCCCAGATGCTCAAGGAATAATATGCTGTGCTATCAGCTGATTTCCCTAAGCCCTTTCCCTGTAAAAGGCAACACTTCGCTTGAGATGGAAGAAAAGATTGCAAAGAATCACGCAGGCAAATGCAGGGTTCCTGGATTAGGATGTGTAAGACTGCCATTGATAATTTCAGTAACTTATCAGCGAGAGGATGTTTTTGGACAGATTTTGGTTCCTCAACCCGGGCAGACTCAAGTTGGAGCGCCTCAGGGAATTCATACTGTGACGCAAAAAAGAGATTTTGAGCAAAAGCAATGCCTTGATTTGGAAGTTACAATTCAGCCAAGAATTCCTCCGTCAGCCCTGACTCTTGGAATGCTTCAGACTTTGCTCGGAATTGTAAATGGCGCTTTAGGACTTATTGACGGACTGCTGAAATTACTTGAGCCAGCAACTAAATTCTTGTTTGTTGGCTGCGGTTTGTCATGGGTGACTCTTTATGTGAAGAAAGCAACTGAGTTCTTTTCCTGCAATCAGATAACAGGCCAGGTTAATTTTGATGCTTGTTCGTGCCCAGGAGGAAATTGCGTTGATGTTTCTAAAGACAGCAAAGCAATTGCAGGAACAAGGGATAAATGCCAGGTCTGCTATGACTCAAAGCTTAGTTCAATTCAGTGGGAAAACAGCATGAGGTATTTGTGCGACAGGGTTATGTGTCCTTCTGTTCCAACATTAAAAAAATATGTGCAGGACGCGAATTCAAAGGATGCCAGAAGGGCTTACACAAATTCAGTTTCTGCAGGAAAAGCTCCTAAAGTAAATTCCTATTGCTTCTTTTCTGATGATTCAGCAATGCAGGCATTCCTTAATCAGCCAGGAACATGGATTGAAACAGCACAGACAAACAAAGCGGCTTGTGAAAAAGCAGCTGTTCTTCCACAGGGGTATAATTTTAATTTGCAGTGCTGTGCAGCAGAATACCTGCGAACCTGGCAGCCAGCTGCGTTGAATATCAAAGTTTTGGATAAGTCAGCTTGTCTGGCACAGGGCAAGGATGCAAAAGAATGCGGAGGCTGGGGAAGAATTTATGAAGGCGCTGCTGACTTTAAGATTTGCAAACCGCCGGAATTTGGAAAAGAGCAGTTCTATAATTTTAATGGCGATTACTTCATTGTTGGATCTTACAAGACAACAGTTGTTCAGAAAGACAAGCAGGGAACTGACCAGTCAGTTGAAGCAAATGTTCCTGCTGCCTGGGAAGCAGAATTCTTTGAGAAAGGAGTTATTGTTGATAAAGATAAAACTGCTGTTGCTTCGAAACAGCCTGCTGATGCTGGTGTTGTTTCTCCAGGTGCACTGAAGCCGGACCAATTGTATGAAACAAATGAGCAGAACCAGGTTGTTCCACTTGCAAGCTATGCTGTGAAAAAAACTGATAAGCCGGTTCTTCTTAATGATCTTCAAAGCCAGAAATGCATTGAGTGCTATAATTTACCAACAGAAGAAAGAGTTAAGAGTGGAGCTTGTAGTGCGTGTCAATGTTACAAATGCACTGAATATCAGAAGAATGAGAAAGAGCCTTCCAAGAGAATTACAGCTTGCGGTTATGATTCCAGGCTTAATCCTGTGATTGGCAACGACGCAGTTATTCCAACATCAATCATAAACAATGTGTGTGTTGGTGGTGGAAAAGAAGATTTCATTGTTGATCCCACATCAAGTATTTTACGTTCGATTCAAACTGGTTGTTTGACTGCACTTACTGCATACTTAAAAGTTTATAAAAAAATGCTTGAAATCATCAGGGGATGTTTTGAAACAATTCTCAGGACTGGAGATGGTTCAGCAGGAGTCTGTCGTGCTACTTTAAGCGTGTATGTTTGCGATTTAATTTACTATGCCCTTCGTTGCGTAACTCAAAGTCCTCAAGGTACGGGCTATCGCGCTGACACTGGCTTTGGATTTATTGGTGCCCTGACAAATGCCGGACGTGAGGTTTCAAATTCTGTTGCTGGCCGTTACGGAAGCACAAACATGTTCAGGGTGATGTTTGTTGAGCGCAAATTGTTTAATGCTGCGTGCGGAGCAATGTTTGGCGGAGATGTTGACATTGACTTTGAGGGAATGATTCAGCAGTCAATTAAGATTCCAATTGCTTCAACAGTTGTGGTGACGCCAGCTGAAAGAAGATTTGTCAGCTTTGATCCGATTTCAGGCATTGCAAATCATAATTATCACATTGGACTATTGGTTGTTGCTGGCTCAGATGTTTCATATCAGGTTGAATTGATTTGCTCCAACGATGCTTCCTGCGATCCTGCTGAAGGATTCGAGCAGGGGCTTTGTGATTGTGCCAGAACAAGAGGAGTTGCTCAGCAAGGAGGTTTTGGTCAAGCCAGTGGTGAACAAGTGTTGCCAGTAACTGGCCAATTCGGCACAGGCAGTGCAAGAGCCGGCGACACAGTTAATGTTGAAAAGTTTATTCAGGTTTATTCCAGCTTTGATGCTCGTGTAAGATATGATAAAGTCAGGGTGAAGTACACTTATCTGGACAACACCAACAGATTGAAAACTCAGGAGATTGTCAGGAAGATAAAACAGGTTGGCGGTGCTCCTCCCTCGTTCTGCGTGTTTGATGTCGGCAATGGATACTTTAACTGCCAATTGTTTGCTGAATCTCGCGGTACAGCTTGGTTTAGCAGGGAACCTGTGATTAGTTCTAAGATTTATACTAAAGGAGATTATTTGGATATTGTGGGTGAGATTACTACTACCAGTCCCAGGGATAGTCCGAACCAATGTAAGTTTTTGGGTGGCACAATTGTTACAGATAAAGGAATTCCATATCAGTTAAATTTTGAACCGATTAGTACTGATGGTACTCGCGCTATTTCTTATCCTCGCAGTTTGAATGATGGAAAATTGGAAGAACGGTACTTTACCGGTGCTGTTGCAACACCTCAATGCAGAATTATTAACCCTTCTTTTGAAATTGATGGAAATGCTAATTGTTTTTCAAATATTAAAGTTATTGCTGCTGAGAATGAGGCTTTCAGTTATATTGGTGTTAAAGAAGTTGTAACTGCTGGCGGAACGACTTATGAAGAGGATAAAACTGTTAGTGGTAAATGTACTAAGGCTGGCAGGGATGTTACTTGCAGTAGTGCTTCTTTCAAATTGAAGAAAGAGGATGTTCAAAGTGGTTCTGTTATTTTGATTCCTGTTTCTGTTTCTACTTCGACTGCTCAGTGTGATTCTACCAAGCGAACTTGGAAGTTGAAGTTGGCTTTGTATTATGGCAGTGAGGATTGTTCCAAGGCTGCCGGGGTTGTTGTTGATTCTGAGCGTGGTCCCCAGGAGCGAGAGTTAAATTTTGATGTTATTTGTGATCTTGCTGGTGTTGCTTTGATTGCAAGTCCTAATACGATTGAAAATGCTGAAGGTGGTAAAGTTTATGATGTTACAGTTACTGGTGTTGGAAGCAAAGAAACATT
>DATDSP010000054.1:0-11269 GCA_035291205.1 Candidatus Nanoarchaeia archaeon
GAGCGCGTTAAGAGGGATTGCGAAGCACATCCCTCCTCACATCGGCGTCAACTGACGAAACGGTTGGGAGCCTCCCCTCGCAACGCTCGTCGATAAAATTGATTTATGGAATTTTGACCTTAAGGATGCTATCCACGTACGTTTTTTTCAAAAATTTTAAATAAGCGCATCCAATAAGCAAATTCAATGCGTCATTTCAAAAAAAAGGAGTTCAGGGAATTTACAGTACGCTCATTGATTTTCTCAGCAGTGCTTCTTGTTGTTTTTCCGCTTGTGCTGATTTTCCTGGACAGAAAATATTCTGCAGAGCCGTTATATTCATTTACCTCTCTTAAATTTTCACTGTTCGGGCTTATGTCAGGAGTCTTGTTTATAATGCTCAATAAAAGCAAATTGTTTGATTTTGAGTACAGGCAAAATTTCAGGGAAACAGTGCTCTTTTCTTTTTTGTCAATTATTCTGCTTCTCTCATTCTTCTCTTTCACACGGCTTGCTGATCCTCTGGTGGTAATCAATAATTTCTCTGTTCTTGTCCTGCTGGGCTATTTCACATATTTTCTTGCAGTCTTTTTTGTCTTTCTTGCTGTTTTCAACTTCAATTTCTTCAGGGAATTCTTCAGTTCAGTTTCGGCGTCTTTTCTTGTTTCAGTTTTGTTTTTTTTCTTCACAGTAATGTTGTGGGCTAATTGGAGATTGTTCTCAAATTTTATGGCAAAAGCTTCTTATGTGCTTATGTCGGTTTTCTCTTCTAATGCTGGAATTGTTTTCACAGCATCAGACCCTGTGCTTAAGCTTGAGTCATTCAGTGTTGCGGTGGGCGCTCCTTGTTCAGGAATTGAGTCGACAGCTTTATTTACCGGACTATTCCTTGTAATGATTTCCTATGACTGGCAGAGAATTATAAGGAAGAGAATCCTGCCGATATTTCTTTTAGGCATTGCAGGCATTTTTATCGTGAGTCTTGTCAGAATCTTTGCGCTTATGTTGATAGGCGCAAAATGGTCTCCACAACTTGCATTAACCCTTTTCCACGCAAATGCAGGCTGGGTGCTGTTTGTTGCTTATTTCCTTGCTTTTGTGATTTGGATTTATCCAATGACTGTTGAAAAGGGTGTTGGGAAATAAACCGACAAGGAAGAGTGTAACATTACCTTAACTGTAGTTTTTCCTGAAAGTTATAATAGAGACCAATAGTTTTCAATAAATATTTTTTACTGTCTTACAGCCAAACTCTTCCCAGTCATCTCTTTTGGTTTTTTTATTTCAAACAATTCAAGAATCGTAGGAGCAATGTCTGACAGCTGTCCGTCTCGAAGTTCGGCTTTTTTTCTGAATTCTTTATTCCCTGCAAGAATAAAAGGCACCTTGTTGGTTGTATGGCTCGGGCGGGGACTGCCATCAGGATAGAGCATCTGTTCAGCATTTCCATGATCCCCTGTTATCATAACAGAATATTTGTTCTTGACACCTTCATTAATTATTCTGCCAATGCACTTATCCACAATCTCTACGGCTTTTATGACCGCTTTTAATCTTCCCGAATGTCCAACTAAATCCGGATTTGCAAAATTCACCAGAATGAATCCATATTTTTGTTTTGTTATTTCAGGAATTATTTTTTTGGTAATTTTATAGGCGCTCATCCCCGGCTTTAAGTCGTACGATGGAACTTTTGGAGAAGGAACGAGAATTCTGTCTTCTTTTTTGTTCGGCTTCTCCATTTGGCTGTTGAAAAAATAAGTTACGTGCGCGTATTTTTCCGTTTCAGCAATTCTAAGTTGCCTGATTCCATTCCTTGCAAGAACAGAGCCCAGGTTATTCTTAACAGCAGGCTCTGCAAATGCTGCTTTTTGCTTGCTTGCAGGATCATATTTTTCCATTCCAACATAATATGCCCTCAATTTTTTTGTTCGGAATTTTCTGAAATTCCTGTCAACAAAAGCCATCGTCAACTGCCTTGCCCTGTCTGTCCTGAAATTGAAGAATATTATTGAATCATTGTTTTTGATAATTCCCTGCGAATCAATAATTGTTGGCTTGACGTAGTAATCAGTTCTTTCCCCCCGTTTGTATGCATCTGCCACAGATTCGAAAGGATTCCCTGCCTTGTATCCCCTGCCTTCAACAAGCAAGTCATAAGCAGTTTTTGTCCTGCTCCAATTATTATCCCTGTCCATTGCATAGTATCTGCCGATAACAGTTGCGATTCTGGCGTCAGCTTTCATCTCTTTTGTTTTTTTGTCAAAAATTTTGAAATAATGCGAAGCGCTTTTTTCAGGCACATCCCTACCGTCTAAAAAAGCGTGGACAAACACTTGTACTTTATGTTTTTTTGCCAGCAGAATCAATGCAAAAAGATGCTCCAGACTTGAATGGACTTTTCCATCAGAAAACAAACCCATCAGATGCAGTCTTGAATTATGCTTTTTGCAGTTTTTTATTGCATTGATCAATTCTTTTTCCCTGAAAAATTCTCCACTTCTTATTGCCTTGTTTATCATTTCAAGAGGCTGCCAGACAATTCTTCCTGCTCCAATGTGCAAATGACCGACTTCTGAGCCTCCTTGTGTGTTTTTTGGCAGCCCAACTGCTTCGCCTGATGCAAGAAGCTCGCAGTGAGGATTATTTTTTAAGAGAGTGTGATAATTAATTGTTTCTCCAATCTCGATAGCGTTCCCTTTTTTCTGCCTTGAGATTCCCCATCCATCAAGCACAATTAATATTGCTTTTTGTTTTGGAGTCATTTTATCAGTTTCAACAGTTCTCTTTGTATTTTTCCATTCGTTGCAAGAAAATCTTTTTTTTCAGCACTCCATTCCTTTCCCTGCGTGTCAGTAATTTTTCCTCCTGCTTCTTCCAAAATCAGGAATCCTGCTGCAATGTCCCATGGCTTTGCATCATACAAAATATAGGCATCTGCTTTGCCCGAAGCCACCGCTGTCAATGCGTAAGTTGCGCATCCAAACGCCCGGTAGTCAAAAATCTTGTCAGCAACTTTACTCAATGTGCTTATTTTTTCATTTTTCTTGGTAGAGATACTGCTTGTTGCAAGAATCATTGCTTTTGAAATATTCCTTCTTGAGACATGGATTCTTTTTTCATTCAGAAAAGCCCCTCTGCCTTTTTCAGCGAAATACAGCTCATCCGCGTGCGGAAGATATATCACTCCAATCTTTGGCTTGTTGTTGTAAAAAACACTAATGGAAATTCCGTAAATTGGGATGCCATACAAGTAGTTGTGTGTTCCATCAAGGGGGTCAACGTACCATACATATTTTGAAACATCCGCCGAGTCGCCGGCATTTGAAGTGTTTATTTCAGCATCTTTTTCTTCTGCAATTATGCTGTGCGAAGGATATTTTTTCCTGATTTCAGCGACAATTGTTTTTTGTATCTTAAAATCAACTTCAGTAACGAGGTCTTTTTTTGCCTTTTCTTTTACAGAGTGAATTTTTCCAAAATTATCTTCTGCAATTTTGCCTGCATTCCTGATTATCCTTATGATGTGATTTTTCATGAAGCATCTTTCATTTTCAGATTATTCTTCCCTGATAGCCGCAGTTCCTGCCAAGCTCTTCCTCGATTCGTAGAAGCTGGTTGTATTTTGCCAGTCTCTCACCCCTGCTGGGTGCTCCGCTCTTTATCTGGCCATTGCCAATTCCAACTGTCAGGTCAGCAATAAAGTTGTCTTCTGTTTCTCCGCTTCTGTGGCTGACTTGGACATTCCACCCTGCGTTTTGTGCGAGTTTTGAGGCATCCAGAGCTTCGCTTAGCGTCCCTATTTGATTGACTTTCAGGAGAAGACAGCTGCAGGAGTCATTTTCTATTGCAGTCTTTATTCTTTCAATGTTCGTGACAAGAATGTCATCACCAATAATCTGAATTTTTTTTCCAAGTTCCTTTTTCAGCATTGCAAAATTCTCAAATTCCTCTTCTGCAAATGGATCTTCGATGCTGATGATGGAGTATGATCGTGTAAGTGTCTTGTAGTAATCGATGAGCTCTTCTGCGCTGAAATTCTTGTTGTTAAGCACATACAGCCCGTTCTTGAAAAACTGCGATGCTGCGCAATCAAGTGCAGTAAAAATTTTTTTTGAATATCCTCTTTGTTTTATTGCCTCTTCAATCAAGTCAAGCGGATCTTCGACCCTGTTGAGAGGAGGGGCAAAGCCGCCTTCGTCGCCTACATTTGTTGAATTCGTGCCGTAATTTTTCTTCAAAAGCTCTTTCAATGTGTGATAAACCTCTGAGCCCATCTGCATTGCTTCCCTGAAATTTTTTGCTCCCACAGGCATTATCGAGTATTCCTGGATATCAAGCTGGTTTCCTGCATGAGCCCCTCCGTTGATAATGTTCATTGCAGGCACGGGAAGAATGAATTTTTTGTTTTCGTAAATCTCTGCAATGTATTTGTAGAGCGGCATTTCAAAATTCATTGAAGCTGCCTTGCAGACAGCCAGGCTGACTCCAAGAATGGCATTTGCTCCAAGCTTTGCCTTGTTCTTTGTGCCGTCGATACCAATCATCAGCTCGTCTATTTCTCTCTGCTGTTTGCAGTCCCTGCTGATTAGCTTCGGAGCTATTATTTTGTTTACATTGTCAACTGCATTTTGTACGCCTTTTCCCAGAAACCTGCTGTTGTTGTCGCGCAGTTCAAGGGATTCGTGTTTTCCAGTTGAAGCTCCACTCGGCACTGAAGCCCTTGATGTTCCATAGTCTGTGATGCAGTCAACTTCAATTGTTGGATTCCCCCTTGAATCAAGAATTTCCCTTGCTTTTATCTGCAATATCTTGAAGTTTCCAGCCATTTTGACCTCTTTTTGATGTTCCTCTTTGTTTATGCAGCATTAATTTTATGATTTATGCATGCATTTTTTCATTACATGCTATTCTGCAATCTACCTAATCATCCAATGTATTCAGTGCCTTCGCTTATTCCTTTTTGCGCCTTGATTTTTTGCGAGAGCGGAGCCATTTTCTCAGCTTTTTTAATCTCAGCTTCAATGTGCGAGATTTCAGCATCAAGTTTTTTCATGTCTATTTTCAGGTCAAGCTTTTTATTAAGCACCTCGAGAATTGTCATTGAGCCCTTTATTCCGAGATAAAAAGGATGGTTGTGAGTTTCTGCGAGAATTACTGCTCCCGGGATGTTTTTTTTCTCAGCCAGGCCAACAAGAACTCCCGAAACACCTATTATTGGGCCGACAACCCCAAAGATTTTTTTCTGAATGGGTGTTCCTTCCTTGTATTTTTTTATTATTTTTTCAGAATTTCCCGTGCAGTATATTTTTGGCTTTTCAGGGATTATGCTGTATCCTATTCCTGCAAGAGTTATTATTTCAGCTCCATTCTGCTGTTTGAACAGGCTCAAGACAGTCTCGCAAAATTCATAAGTTGACACTTCTTCTGCAGGCTGTATATCTCCTGACAGAATTAGTATGTCATTTTTTCCCCTTCTGCCAAATTTTTTGTAATACATCGAGATTGAGGGAATCTTGACAATCTCCTTCTCGTTCACAAAAACAGAGTTTGGCATATTATGCGAAAAAAAGCCGCACAATTTTTTTGCCGACAGCTGTTCAATGAGAAAATCAGCGGAGATTTTTGCAACATTTCCTATTCCAGGAAGCCCGACGATAAGAACTGGCCTGTTAAGCTTGATTTTATTCAGGTTTTCAATTTTCCAGGAGTTTTCCTTCTGCATAAACAGCTTCAATAAGAATTAATTTAAATACCTTTTGATGGATGGCACAAGTGTAGTATCTTTCACACATCATTCAGGCTGTTGCAGAAGCATCCTCTTCTTTGCTTCTCTTCTGTATTTGGCATACTTATCTTCAGGGCTGTATTTCGGCGGATTTGGAGAAACAGCTCTGCTGTTGCAGTAGGGGCATATTTCCTGCATTGTGTATGCTCTGCAGTTTGTGCATTTCAGAATATGTTTTGCCATGCTGAACTCACTCTCTTGCGAAATCAAAAAGAGTATTTTCCCTGCTGAAGAATTTTTCCATCTTGTCAATTATCTCCTTAAGGATTTTTTCAGCTGACTTGTAATTGTCAGATTTGATTGTCATTTTGTATTTTCCTGCACCCATATAATTTATTGAAGCGCTTCCTTTGCCAATTTTCTCAGCATTCAGTAGGGCTTCCCTTATTATTTCAACTCCATTTGAGGCATAAGTGCTTATTGTGAAAATACCCCTTATCTCTATCTCAAGAGGCTTGATTCTCTGCTTTATTATTTCAGCAAGTTGTTCGGCAATTTCTTTTTGCACACCCAGGCTTTCGAGAGAAACTTTTGCATTCGCAACCTCCTCAAAGCAGGCATTCAGCGAACTGTATTTCTTGAAAATGCTCTGGATAATCTCAGAATAAAAACCCTTGAAGTCTTTTTTGTTCTTGTGGGCAATAAGCTCGACGATTTTCTCCGCTTTCTGTTCGAGCTTCATCTCGTTGATTTTTCCCCTCTTCTGCGATTCAGTGACTCTTCGCAGTGAAAGGTCGATATGCCCTTTTTCCTTGTTGACCTGCAGAACCTTGCATACAACAACTTTTCCCTCTTTCACAAAATCCCTTATGTTTCTTATTCTTCCAGGAGAAACTTCTGAAATATGTATCATCCCTGACCTGTCATATTCGTCAATATTGACAAATACAGAATGCGGAAGAATCTTAGTTACAGTGCATACTACAAGCTCGGATTCTTCTGGAAAACCATATTTTCTGAAAAACATGAGACACCTCGTAAAATAATGTGCTTCGAACCCTACTCGAGCACTTCAAGCACTCTCGCCTTAATCTTTGACTTTCCGCCAGTAGGCTCAATGAGAAGTTTGTTGCAGACAAGGCAGTTTACATTAGAAGATGCTTTTCCAAATGTTATCTGCTCGTTCTTGCATTTCGGGCATCTTACTTTTATAAATTTTGATGTTGGCTCTCTGATTAATTCCATGGTCTCACACGAATTCTATTTTTTTTGTTCTCCATCCTTTTTTTTGCATGCTCTGCTTGTTGCAGTTCTTGCACTGGTACCTTAAATCAGTTTTTTTTGTCTGCTTTTTCCCAGTCATCTTGAACTGAGTAACAGCAGGTTTTGAATATCTGCCGAGGTTGCCCATTCCTCTGGCTTTTCCCCTTAAGCGAGCCCTTACTTTTGAGCCGTATGAGAGCGAGCTTGCAGCCTTTTTCTTTGTCAATGCCACTTTCTGCTCAGTATGCTTCCTGCAGGTAGGACAAAATCTCATAATCATTTTTGGAAGCTTCATTTAAATACACCACACTGAAGATTTTATGTTTCTTTTATAAATGTATCGATGACGTGAGTGGCGAAATGTAAAAAAGCTTAAATAGTGTTTTGAAATACTTTGTTTACTATGAATGGGCATATCCCCTCCGCTTTAGAAATAGTTAAAGAAGCAGAAAAATATGACAATAAATTAGATATAAATCGGCTGCATTTAAAGACTTTTGAATTAATGAAAAAATATCGTAAGGACTATTACGATAGAAAAGTCAATTTGTTTCTTTCTAATCTCCGCTTACCTAATGATGCTAAAATGAAAATCAAGAAAGAACTTCTCAAGCCGGTAAGAGTTGATGATAAAGTTTACAGCAACTTTATGGAAGAAGTGTCTCGCAGAGTTAGCCAAACATTTCAGGTTATTTCTGGCAACATAGCTGAACTTTGTGTAGAGAGAGAATTGGTGAAAGCAGGGCTGATGTTGTCAGTTAATTATCTTAAGAGAAGAGAAAGAACAGATATCATCCTGTACTATCCAAATCTGCAAAGTCAAAGAGCTAAACATAGAATTGAAGTAAAAAATGTGAAATTAAGGGAAAGAGGCACAAGAGGTCTAGCTTTCGACGGAGATAGTTTGATTGGTTTTTTTGACGATCCTTCAGAATTTACAGAATCTAATGTAAGAATAATTGATGACCATTGTGCAAAGACAGGAGGGTATTGCTATGTGCCATCTTATATTCTCAAACAAATTAAAAATAGCCCTCGAAGATTTAAGCCAAATGTTGTTTTTGCAAAAGATATGAAAAGGTTTGTTCAAACAGGTACTATTTAAGACTTGATTTAATTGGTGGCCGCCAGAAATCTAAGATATATTCAAAAGTTGTACCTAAAGTTATGTAATTGTTAGGCCAACCAAAAATTCCTGCTTTATTTACTAATTGTCTTCTATCCCATATGATTGTATTTCTTAATTCGTATCCTGCTTTTTCTAGAGCATCAATGACATATATGTGAACCGGTATCCTTTTATTTTCCCACCATAAATCAGTTACATTAATAATACAGTGTGCACCTGGTTTAAGCAGAGGTAGTATTCCTTTATAAATTTCGCCTAATGATTCAGCATATTTTTTTGGTTCCATAGTTCCTAGATCATCGGGGTTATCAGAATATTGCTGAACTTTTTTATAATGTTTGTTTATTCTTAAGTCCCCTCTTAGGCTTTTATTTAATCTCTGCCTGTTTAGCATGTTTGCATAAGGAGGAGACGTGATGCATAGCGAAACTGCGTTTTCTTCTAAATATTTCGGAATGTTAATAGCATTATCATGAATTGTTAATTGTTTTGCGTCTTCTTCAAGTCTTTTCTGTGACAATCTTTTTTTTGTAATATCCACATATTCTTTTTTGAGGTCAAATCCTATAGCATTTCTCCCTAAGTCCCTTGCTGCAACTAAAGTTGTGCCACTACCAACAAAAGGATCCAAAACAAGCTCTCCTTTGTGAGTAAACAATTTTATACATTTTGATGGCAATCCAATTGGAAAGACAGCCGGATGAACATCCTTATCGCGGATATCTCTTTTTTCATAATAAAATTCCCAAATAGCTATTTGTCCAAGCAACCATTCTTTAGCAGATAAGCAATTTATATGATTGTCTGGACATTCACAAGTTTTTTGGTGGTTTATTTCTAGTTTTTCGTTTGCCATATTTTTCGTTAACACTTATGTAAACTTTCACAATTTATAAAGCTTTTAGTTTGTTTATTCGATTTTGTTGAAATTTTTTCTATTTTTTATCTTTTCTTGTTTTTGTCTTTTTTTCTTTATGTTTTCGATATTTTTGCTTTTTTTGATGTTTGGTGTTTTTTTTGTCAGTAAATTCAGTTTTTAATTTTTCTGTTTTGTTTGTTCCCTCATCTTTTCGTTTCATTATTTTAGTTATATTTAATTTTTTGATTAATTCTTCAGTGCCTTCTATCAATTCTTTTTGTATATTTTTTTTATTTTTATAGTGTTCAATCCCTAATATGGCTCCAAGAAATGCACCAACTAATGCCCAAAAAAAGGGCAGGATAACTTCTTTTTTGTATAAATCATCAAATCTAAGAGTATAATATTCATAATTTCCTATCAATGTAAAATATTCCGTTCCTTTATTATCAATTTTAATTTTAGCTTCAATTGAAATGTCCAGTATTCTAAAAACAGGATCAATATAAATATGTTCAACTAACGCGGGGCCTTTAGGACAGGTATCATCATTATACCCTTTATGGCCATTACATCCCTTTTGAAAAGCAACATAATATTCGGACCCTCCTAAATTTTTTTTCTTCGCGAAATTTTCAAAAAGATAATCTATGAAGATATGATACGAAGTCCAAGCTTCTTTCGAATTATTAAATATGGTTATACTAACAAACATTTGTTTGCCTTTATACTTATCTTCTTTTATTATAATAAAATCTTTTCCGTTCTTTAATGTTTGTCCATTACACTCTGAAGGGGAAAAAAGATTATCGGCACCATTCATACATTTTGTTAATATTGTTATATTGAAATTTTTAGGTTCTTTGTCATAGTGGGGTTCCCACGGCAAAAATCCAATTGTGTAATTTTGTGAAGAAAAAGATTCATTTAACTCAAGTTTTATGTGAGAAGTAACATTCAAATCACCCGTATGATAAATGAGTTTATCTTCATTCCAATATGTAACCCAACCAAAATTTTGAGTCAGTTCAATCATGTTTGCAGATATTTTTGGCAGTAATAAAATAAATAAAACAAATAAAAAGATGATTTTTTTCAATTTCTCACCCATTCAAATAAATATTTATGCCCCGTCCGGGATTTGAACCCGGGTCGCAGCCGTGAGAGGGCTGTATGATTGGCCGGTCTACACCAACGGGGCAGTAGATTTTTTTGAATTTTGTTTTTTGATTTATTAAGATTTTGTTTTAATGTGTGTTTGAGAATCAAAAGGATTATATAAACAGCAAGAACAGCATCAACAATGGTCAAGACAATCTATCACTGTCCTCGTTGCAGCAAGCTGATGAGAATTGAAGGAATGTCTTTCTGCTATTACTGCGGAAAGTTTTTTGACAAGGAACAGTATTGGCTTGATGACTGGACAGACAGGTTCTGGACGAACATGGAGATTATGAGCTGATTAGAGCGGGTTGTTGTTCCAGTTCAGTCATCTACTTTTTTGGTTTGAATTGTATATAATTAGGAATATCAACAGAAGCACCACCCACTATGATTTCTCTTTTTGCCTCATCTAATCTAATTTTTTTATCATCTATTAATTTTATAATATATTCCCTGCTAATTTCTTCTTTTTTTGCATCTTCTTTTTTCTTACGGACTTCCTGGATTATGTATTCTATCGGCATTCTTACAGTTATACTGCCTTTTCCATATGTGGTAATTGAATAAGAAGTAGAAGCAGGGAATATGATGAGCGACTCTACTGGTTGCACCTGATTTCCATACCATGCATCGTCAATTTTTATTACATCCTGCTTGGGTAAATTTTTTGCCTCCTGCTTGGATGAATTGCCAGCAGCAAATCCTGGTGTTGACAGTGCTGCTGTTATTAGTGCTACAGACGCTGCAGTTCTTAATTGTTTAATTGAAAGTTGTTTAATTAAATTTTTCAGTATTGACATTATCGCTTGAGAAATTCTTTCTTTTTATAAATTTTACTTCTTTTTACTACTTAAAAATGATACGCCGGCGCTCGGACTTTCTCACTGACGTTCGAAGCATTGACGCTTCCAGCACCAGTATTTGAACCGAGATATCCTTGCGGAAACTGGTTTTCGAGACCAGCGCAATACCAGATTATGCTACGCCGGCAATGAACGCAATAAAAAGTTTCAGAATTATTAATATTTTGGTTTTTGCGGCTAATATGAAACCCTGCCCAGCATCAATTCCGCAGCTCGTAGATAAAACAATCTGGCTCGTTGCGAGGGGTTGCTCCCAAACCGTTTCGTCAGTTGACGCCGATGTG
>DATDSP010000055.1:0-13698 GCA_035291205.1 Candidatus Nanoarchaeia archaeon
TAATGTTCGTAGGGCGAGCGCGTGCAGCTGAACGAAGTGAACGCTGCACATCGCTTGTCAACGGGGCGAAAGACGTTGCGGGAACGCAGCTCCATTGTCATTCACGTCGAGAATTTTGAAGATGCTATGCACATACCAAAAATAGTTACCTTCTTATTTTTCGGGCATCATGATGAAGCTTATAAGAGATGACTTTGCTATTTTTGAAAAAAAGACAACTGCTATTTTTATTGAAAACTGGCGAATTTAATACCGCGGACTTTAGTCCGACAGTTTTTAATTCCAAAAACTCGCGATTATATTTATTTTTCAGCATTAAAAGCTCCATCAAACATCCAGATTTCCAACTTCCTTTGCGTGGTTCTGTATGAATTCCCTTCTTGGCTCAACATTGTCGCCCATCAGGATGCTGAATATCTGGTCTGCTTCAATTGCATCCTCAATAGTTATCTTCTTCAGGACTCTTGTTAAAGGATCCATTGTTGTTTCCCACAGCTGATCAGGATTCATTTCTCCGAGGCCTTTGTATCTCTGAATGACTCCAATGTTTTCCATTCCGATTTCTTTCACGACCTTGTCCTTCTCAGCTTCGGAGTAAGCATAAATCTTCTGTTTCCCTTTCGTCATCAAATAAAGCGGGGGCTGGGCAATATAGAGATGCCCCTTCTCAATTATTTGTGGAGCATACCTGAAGAAAAATGTAAGTATCAGTGTCGTTATGTGATTTCCGTCAGTATCAGCATCAGTCATTATTATGATTTTGTGATATCTCAGCCTGCTGATGTTGAATTCATCACCAATTCCTACTCCAATTGCAGATATCAATGTGATGATTTCATTGTTGTTCATTATTTTAATCAAGCGGGCTTTCTCGACATTGAGAATTTTTCCCCGCAATGGAAGTATTGCCTGGAATTCGCGTCTTCGACCGCTCTTTGCGCTCCCTCCGGCTGAATCGCCTTCCACAATAAACAGCTCGCATTTTGAGGGATCTTTTTCAGAGCAGTCAGCAAGCTTTCCAGGAAGGGAGCCTCCGTCAAGAACTGTTTTTCTTCTTGACAGCTCTCTTGCTTTTCTTGCTGCTTCCCTTGCTTTTGCTGCATTAAGGGCTTTCTCCACAACAGTCCTTGCTTCTTTTGGATTCTCCTCAAGATAGATTCCTAGTTTTTCTGAAACAATTGAATCCACAAGTCCTTTTACCTCACTGTTGCCCAGCTTTGTTTTTGTCTGGCCTTCAAACTGGGGCTCTGGAACCTTGACTGAAATTATTGCAGTCAATCCTTCCCTCACATCCTCGCTTGAGAGCTTCACATCTTCTCTTGAAAGCTTGCTCTTCTCAATGTAGCTGTTCAGAGTCCTTGTCAGGGCAGTTTTGAATCCTGTCAGATGAGTGCCTCCTTCGTGAGTATTGATGTTGTTTGCAAAAGAAAAAACAGATTCATTGTACGAGTCATTGTACTGCATTGAACATTCAACAATTACACTGTTTTTTTCCTTGCTGAAATATATTATCTGATGCAAGACATTCTTGTTTTTGTTGAGATATTCAACAAATGAATTAATGCCCCCCTCATAATAGAATGTTTTTGTTTTTCCTTCCTCGCGCTCATCAGTTAATGCTATCCTGAGCCCCTTATTTAGGAATGCCAGCTCTCTCAGCCTTAAGGTCAGCACATCAAACTGAAAGTCTGTAGTTTCAAAAATAGTTGCGTCAGGCCAGAATGTGATTGTTGTTCCAGTGTCTGTTGTTTCTCCAACAACTTCCAATTCAGCAACCGGCTTTCCATACTGATATTTCTGCTTGTAGATTTTTCCGCTGCGCTTGACCTCAACAACAAGTTCTTTTGACAAGGCATTAACAACAGAAACTCCAACACCATGAAGACCTCCGCTGACTTTGTATGCTCCTTTTTCAAATTTTCCTCCTGCATGAAGCATTGTCATTACTATTTCCAGTGCAGGCTTGTTGTATTTTGGATGCATATCAACAGGGATTCCCCTTCCATTGTCAATTACTGTAACTGAATTATCCTTGTTAATTATCACAAGTATTTCAGTGCATGCGCCTATCATTGCCTCATCTATGCTGTTGTCCACAACCTCATATACAAGGTGATGCAGTCCTCTGGAGCTTGTTGCGCCAATATACATTCCAGGCCTTTTCCTGACTGCTTCCAAACCCCCAAGTATCTGAATGTCTTTTGCCTCATAGCTCTGCCTGCTTTGTTTTTGCTCCTGTTTCTGCTCCCCGTTCAGTTCTTTTTTTTCTTCTTCTGCCATTTTCCAGATTATTTTTTTGCGGTTTTTTGTCTAAATTTTTTTATTGAAAACTGGCGGGTTTAATACCTCGGACTTTAGTCCGACAGTTTTTAATTCCAAAAACTCGCGATTAAGCGAGGAGCGTAAAACCGCAGGCTTTAGCCTGCGGATAGCTCCGAGCAGCGAGTTTTTGTTATTTTCTTTAAAGTTTTAAACTCATTTTTTAATGAATTTTTTCATTTATTTCCCATCTGTTTTTCCGTCGAGAAATTATGATAAAATCGAAATTTGTTAGCTATATAAATGTTTCGGATTTCTGAGCTGTGTGTAAGAATTAATCCTTAAATTTTTTTTAATTAATGGGGTCTGCCCTGTGATAGTATTAAGTGATAAAGGAACACAATTCTATAACGCTAAGAGGAATAAGAAAGGCAAAAGAACACCCCGCTTATTTGAACAAGAACTTAAAGAATTAGGCACAGAGTTCTGGACTAGCAGAAGAAATCACCCACAGACAAACGGCAAACAGGAAAAATTGTTTGATACCATGAAAAAATGGCTAAGAAAACATAAAGATAAGACTTTACCTGATTTTGTTGAACGATATAATAAAAAAAAGATACACCACGCTCTCGACTATAAAACTCCTGAAGAAGTTTACTGGGAAAATATGTGAACTAATTTCGGAATTGAGAACTAATTTTGAAATTATACGTCTCATCGACTAAAAATATTAAGATAATTACGTAATCAGTGCACAAATAAGATAACTGTGTGACGGGTGCGTTCATTTATAAAATTTAAAAACAACCCATATACTGCAGAAGTGAGAACTAATTACGGAATTATACAATTAGCCTGGATTATGGAAATCTATAAAAATAAAGACACTTTTTTAAAAAACACTTTTGAACATTTTTTTTAAATACAAAACGGATTTGAATAGGATGATGGATGAAAAAGTTGAAAGTGCAATACGAGAAAACAAAGGATTTGTCGTTATTCTAGCAGGCTCTGACAGCGACGTAACACATGTAAACGGATTATCAGAAGCACTCAGAAAATACCAATTACCACATCAAGTAAGAATCTACTCAGCACACAAACAACCACCAGACTTGGTAAAAACAATCATTGCTTATGATAAAATACCAGGCACGTTGGCATATATAGCAGTAGCAGGAGGAACAGACGCACTGTCAGGAACAGCATCATTCAGGTCATCACATCCGGTAATCAGCTGTCCACCAGACGCGCCAAATGACACTTGCACAAAAAACCCTCCAGGAAGCTCGAATGCCTATATTCCAAAACCACAAAATGCTGCGCGTTTCATAGCACAAATGTTCTCAGGACTGCCCGACACTCCATACAGGAAAATACTTGAAGAAGAAATAACCAGGAAAATTATCAGTCTTGAAACAGCAGACGCACGATTCAGCAAATACCCATACGAGTCACAACCAGAGGTGAAAAAATGAACAATTACACGCGAGTTGTTGACAAAGAAACAAGCGTAAAAGCACTCGGCATAATACAAGAACCAACACCGGGAAAAACAGGAGTGTTCGATTTCATATACAGCGACCAATACAGCATTTTGGACTGGGGCAAAATGCCGATGCCAGCAGGCAAAGAAATGGACAACAGGCCAGTGGCACTCACAGGCGCGTTCAACCACGAATTACTACGCGCGCAAGGAATACCAGTATGCTATCTAGGTACAGTAGGCTCTGATGGAGCAACACACGACATGACATGGTTCAGAGAACATAGAGAAGTGTCAAGAACGCTAAGAATGAGAATGGTAAACATAATCAAGCCAACATTTAACCTACAAAAAGGAAAATGGGACTACAGTGTGTTCCAAAATCCGCCCGCAAACAATTACGTACACCCAATAGAATTCATCTGGAGGAAAGAGGCAGGACCAGACTCGAGCTTTTGGAAAAATGTGGCAAAAGGAGCGTACAAGCTATCAGACTTTGGACTGCCGGAAACACTAAAAACAGGGGCCCCATTCCCAGAACCAGTGCTTGACCACTCAAGCAAGTACGAAGATCACGATAGATATTTTTCACCAAAAACAGCAAGACAACTGGTAGCAATCCCTACAGAAAGATGGGCAGGATTGTGCAGAACAAGAGAGGAAATAAACAAAATATTATTTTTGCACGCACGTGACATAGGAATATACAGACCAGACGCAAAACAGGAATTTCTTTCGATAACAGAACCAGACGGAACAATAGTTGACATGCTTGCAGATGTAGCAGGAACATGGCACGAAGACCGATTCGAGTACACGACAAGAGAAGAAAAAATAGTCAAGGTAAGCAAACAAACACCAAGAGACTTAAACAAACTACTAAATCCAGAATGGGCAAAACAATGCGAAGAAGCAAAAGCAAGAGCAGAAAGAGAAGGACATCCCAACTGGAAAGCATTTGTAACAGAAATGCCTCTGTCACTAGAACCGCTATTCTTCGACCAGTACAACAACCTAATGCGCGCAGCAACAAATGAGTGGGTTGGCTGGAACGCATTCCCAGAAGCATCAGGCCTTGAAGAAGCATGCAGGGAATTTGATTTGTACCTCACAGACTACAAGAAAAGACTGTAAAAAGTGAAATCCAGGCATTAACCATTAACACCACACAATCACATTTGAAAGCACTAATACCTGTATACGAAGGAATACTGTGTGTCAAACAAACAATTAACATTGCTTAAAAAAATACCAAAACACTTGACGACCACAAACCTAAAGCTTTAAATACTATTATTCTTTCTGTGTTCGTACGCGTTCGATTAACTGATGTGAGGGTGTTAGATTGAAAAAAAAAGGTGAAGCAGTTAGTTTTATTAGATTTAAGGACAAGAAATCTCAGGCAACTGTTTTCATAATTCTTGGATTGATTATTCTCATAATTGGAGGGAGTGTTTTTTATCTCCGCTCCGCTTCAATTAAAAAGCTGGAAAAACAGGCAGTTGAAATTCCTCTTGAGGTACAGCCAGTAAACACGTATGTAACTGAGTGCATTAACAGGGTTGCTGTTGAAGGGCTGAAGCTTATTGGAGCAAGAGGAGGATACATTGATTTTGAAAAGCGGGCTCTGAAAGTAAATCCAGTCAATCCAACAGAAAATTCTGACGGTGTTGCTTTTATGTCAAATGTTGCTTACTGGTGGTTCCTCAAAAGCCCGAATGCCTGTTCGGGAAACTGCGAATTTGCTTCTAATATGCCTGCTCTTTACAAATCTCAGGGAGAGCCTTCGATAGAAGGACAGCTTGATTCATATATCAATGAAAATCTTAACAACTGCCTTGCTGATTTTTCTACTCTTAAGGCGCAGGGCTACAGAATTGAAGTTTCAGGAAGCCCTTCAGCAGATTCTGCTGTTACAAAAGAAGATGTTGCGATAACAGTCAGCTATGAAATTGGGTTTTCGAAGCAGAGTAAAGGAAAACTTGAGAAATTTTCTACAACAATCCCTGTAAATCTTAAGGAAATTTATGACATTGCACAAAACATAACTTCTCTTGAAGCAGGAAATGACACCAAATTCCTTGAGGGAATGACTATGAATCTTATCTCCGGATTTTCAGGAGTAAAGCAGGACAAGCTTCCTTCAATTTCAGACTTGGAATTCAGCTCAACAGGAACAATTTGGACAGAGCAGAGTGTAAGAAAAAACTTTGAGGGAATGCTTTCAGCGTATGTTCCAATACTCCAGCTTCAGGGCTCAGCAAATTATCAGATTATTGCCACAGATTCTCAGTTGGCGCAGCAAATATATGACAATTTTGTTATTCCCTCAGAAAAAATTCCTGCAAAGCACGACAAATATGTTGTTGAGTTTGATTACCCAAACACGCCGATTTATCTTGACATCAACTGCAGAAAAGGAATATGCCAGCCAGAGCAGATATTCACAACATTTCCAATTCCATTTGGAATGCAGAAGTATTCATTCTCCTATGATGTTTCTTATCCTGCAATTGTAACCATAACTGATCCAACTGCGTTGAATGGCAGGGGTTATGTTTTCAGGTTCGCACTCGAATCAAACATAAGAAATAATGAGCCATTGAAGTCAGACTTTACATCCCTTGAATTTGTTGCACCTGACAGATCACTGTTCTGCGATCCTGACAAGAGAAATTCAGGCAATGTCACAATCAAGGTTTCTGATGGCCTGACAAAAAACCCAATGCAGGATGCAGTTGTGACTTTCAGCTGCGGCTCTGAATCCTGTGCAACAGGAGCAACAAATGAAAGTGGAATATTAAACACCAGACTTCCAATCTGTCTCAATGGAATTCTGGGCATCAATAAACTGGATTATTCAGGATATTCTGCCAGAATAACAACTGTTCTTGACAAGGAAGAGAAATTCAGCATCGCTCTTGAGCCGTACAGGTACAAAAACATCACAATTATGAAAAAAAAGATTTCAAAAACAGACAAGGGATGGCTATTGTTTGACGACACTTACCCATTAGACGAAGATGAGCAGGTGTTTGTGACATTTGACAGGAATGGCGCAGATGGCGAGGAAGAATATTCCACAATCATCAATTTGTTTGGAGGCCAAAACCGCACTGAAGTTCAACTTCTGCCAGGAATCTATAATGTCAGTGCAAATCTCATATTGTACAAAGACATTGTAATTCCAGAAGAAACTCGGAAATTCTGCTCAGTTAATATTTTGGGAATCTGCATACGGGAAGAAACAATAATCATTCCCTCAGTTATTTTTGAGCAGACATTCCCTGAAGGAGGCATTGAGTTGAACAATGAAACTGCCCTCAACCTCAATGTCAAACTAGACGAATCCGATGAAATAATCCTGTATCTGCTTGCTGTCGACATTCCCGGAGTTCCTGAAGAAAGCAGAAAAGTCGAAGACCTGGAACAGCTGAACAGAATATCAGAATATTCCAAACAATATTATGATGCCATAAAGCCGAAATTCAAATAAAATGAAACAATCAGAAATAAGGGGAATTGCAATTTTGATGATGGCGCTCATAGTAATCATACCAGTATACTCTGCTGATGCAATGGCAAGAATTGTTTCCGCAAGAGTCTATGGTGTAGACAATATCTCCGGCTATGCAAGGAAGCAGGACAATGTTGTGATTAATGCCACTGTCACAATTCCTGATGACACCAACATAACAGCCAGCCAGATGAAAGTCGGAGACAAAAACTTTGACAACTGTGAACTGCTGAATGAAGTGCAGAAAACATTTATCTGCACATATTCGACGATATCTGACAGCATTGCAGGAACTTTCACTTACCAGCTGAAATCCTACGACGACAACAAGAATCTTGATGACCAAAGAAGCATGGTTCTTATAATTGACTCAGAGCCTCCTTCAGTATCTTCATTTACTCTCTCAAAAAATTTTGCAAAAGCAAATGATCCAATTACTGCGCTGTATTCTGTCAAGGATACTGCCTGCAGTGTTTCAGGATGTTCAGGAAAATGCACAGGAATCAAAGACGTCAGGCTTCTTGCTTCTGGTGTTGTGGTTGCCAACAAAAGCGTTAATTCAGACTTCTGCGATGCTGTGAAGGGCGAGCTTAAGTGGAGCGCATCAGGCAGCGGGGTTGTTGAGCTGTGCCTGACTGCTTCTGATATGTTCTTCAATGAAGGCTCTCCCAAATGCGCGAACATAACAGTTGATGCAACTGCTCCTGCAATTTCAGAATTCAAGCTGAACATTGGAGCGTCACCGGCCACTTTTGTCAAAGCTCCTGTTCAAGCAACAGCTTCAGCAGTTTTTTCAGATGACTTTTCTTTTGACGCAAATTCAGCAAGAGCAAACTTTTCAGCGCTGAATCCGGGCCTGGGAATGCGCTCAGGAACCTGCACAAACCAATCAGCCAGTTACATCTGTTCGTGGGCTTTTGAGGTAAACATAAACAATGATGCATTAGGAGAAGTAATCATAACTGCTGTTGATTCTGCAGGAAACATTGCTTCAGCAAATTTTCCAGTAGATGTAAAGCTTGACAAAACATCTCCAAAAATCGTTTCTGCAAAATCTGATGTTGAGCAGAATGGAACAAATTATATTGGTGTGGCGATGCCTGCCACGATAAAAGTGGTGTTTGATGAATCAGGCTCTGGCTTCAGTCTCAATAAGACTTTTCTTAACTTAAATCCGCTGAATTCATCTTATCCTGCTTCAGGCGCTAAAACAAACGGCTGTTTGCTTGAAAATGCATGGACATGCTATTGGTACAATGCAAGTGCTTCAGGAGAAAGCAGAACTGCAACAATAAACCTTGTTGAAACTTATGATGATGTGGGAAATTCCCTTGCAGGCAGTCGGGGCATTCAAATAAGAATAGATGCTGACAAGCCTGAGATACTAAACAATTCATATTCCTGCACAAGAGAAAAAGGCAATCTAAGCCACTGCCAGGAAAAAGACACAATTATCCTGAATTACTATTTGATAGATGAACTGCCAATAAAAGCCTATGCAAATTTCTCTGAGTTTGTGAGCTCCCTGCAGAATGAAAGCGCAAAATGCGAAACTGTTGATGAAGCAGTTTTATGCGGTTGGACAATTCCTTCTGCTGAACCGTCTTCAAAAATCAACAGGTCAATGAAGCTGTTCTTTGAGGATTCTGCAGGAAACATACGTGAAGAAAATCCATCAATAATAATTTATCAGGTTTCGAATGAAACAAACCCTGATTTCTGGAAAACTGACAGCAAAAAAATAACTGTCTCCCCTTCGGTTGTTGACAGGCAAACAGCTTCCCTGATTTCACAGCGGGTTTATTTTGGCATTCCGATGGAAACCAATTATGATGACATAGAAATCCTGAGCATGGAATTCGGCAACTGCACGAACATTCCAAACTCAACAGTTGATTCAACTGCGTATCTCAACAAAAAACCAGAGCTGTTCAATAACATCGGCAAGGATCCAAGAAATCCGTACATTCTTCTGACGTTGAACAGGGAGCAATTTAAAGTAGACAGCCTTGATTTCGCATGCTCCTTCAGCATAATTTCCAGAGCAGGCAAGAAGGTAACTCAACCAGAATCTGAACTTTTCAATGTTTCAATAAAATTCTACAATCTTCCTCTCGGAGAAATCAGCAAATCTGTTCAGGATGAAATCGAAAGAGCAAAGAATGATCCTGTTGTGCAGAATAAATTGGTCGGTTCACTGCAGAACATAATTAACTTTGCAGAGAAAATCTGCAACATAATGTATTCTATACAAACAGCATTGAATACTTTTGCAAAGCTGGGGGAGGCATTTAAATTGTTTAAGCTGCTGAAAACTCCGGGTGTAGACCTAACTGCGCAATACACCAAATTCCTCTCAGCAACTTATCAGGGAAACACAAAATTCATTGACAAATTCACAAAATACTGTGCATACATTTCATGCGACAAGAAAATACTCTGGGGCAATGCCTATGACAAATTCCTTGAGGACAGCAAGAAGAATCTTGAGTTTGCAAAGAAACTGCATTTCAACTGCGTGCAGGGAACAACAGAATTCCAAAGAAGAGCAGGCCTGATAATTTCAGCTGACAACTGCGGTGCAACAATCTGGCCACAGTCGCCGAAGGAAAGCATTGTATTGAGCGCAGCTTCTGCATGCATACCCGGAATTATTTATAATCTTCAGAAACAGCGTCAGATTAAATGCGCGTATATTGACTGCCTGAAAAACGGGGTTCAGAACGGAATGCCAATTGATGCCTGCAAGAAACAGCAGGAATATGCAACCTGCAGGTATGTAACAGGACAAGTATTCCAATTGATTCCTTATGCAAATTTCTTCAACACAATTGCCAATCAAGTCAGGACAATACTCTCAAATCCAATTGGCCTGATATTTGCAGTCAAGAAATTCCAGTGCACACAGGGACTAGAACAATCTGTTTTGAAGGAAACCCTATCATTCTGCATAATCACTGAAACAGTCACAGAGCTTGGCAAGATTGCAAACCTAATCAATTCATTCAAGGATGTTTCCAATTGGGACATCAATCGTGATTACTGCGAGGAAGCGTTGAAATGAGTTAAATGTTAAAAATCAAAATGAAACAGCTTTTTTTGGTGACCTCCTATGCGAGTCGGCACAAAAAAAGTTGGCAAAAATATAAAGTGACGATTTTTCCTCCACTTTGTTTCAGAAAAATCAGTTTTATAAAAAACAAAAACCGATGATAAAAAATGATTAAAACCAAAAAAGCCCAAAGAAGTGTTGTTAGTGTATTCTTCTGGATACTTGTGATTATACTTATTGCAGGCATCGGCTTTTATACTTCCAATCTTGCAAAAATAACCGGCTTTGCTGTCAAGGGAACAACTGCGACTGAATCCGTGATTTCCTGCGATAGACTCGGAAGCGCCTGCACTGTTAAAGAAGCGGAAGAAAGGTTGACTGGGCTAATTATAGCACAAACTGCTCAAGGAAAAAACCTGCCTGAGGAAGTGAAGAATAAGCCTAATGACTGGAAATGCGATGGCATAAGATGCATCAAAAACGACGGCACTAAAATAATTCTTAGAACATCCCAAACTTCACAAACCAAACCACCTATAATACAACAAGATTCTAAAGACCTTGATGGAATAAAAATTCCAAAAAGTTTATTTCATGCAATAGAGGTTAATCCTGATAAGACCTATTCTAAAGCAAGTGGAAACATTCGAAGTGGCGATGGGTGGACAATAACTCAGGAAGGCAACAAATACACAGTAAAAAAAGCCGACAAAACCGAAACATTCTTTTTTTCAGGAAGCAATTATGTACGAACTGTTGATAACGATATTTATGTTAATGATAAAAAAATAACTTCTGCTTCTGCTGAATTAAGGAAATATGTTGCAGATGGAAGATTGGATCTTGCAGGGTTAAAAACAGCTGATCTATTAAATAATGGTAAGCAACAACTTAAATTAACATTCTCTGATAAAACAACAAAAACTTTGGATGTCGAAAAAAACACCATAATAACAGTTAAGGATGGAAAAACAGAAACTCTTTTTGTTGTTGGTGAAAAGAAAATGGTGGTTGAATCAGGGCGAACTTCTTATTTTGATTCAACAGGAAAACCTTTGTCAAAGCCGGAATTTGAAAAAAGAGGAGAAGTTAGCCTCACAGATAAGGATGGGATAAAAACTGGAAAAATAGGCGGCAAGGAGATCTTCATTTTGTCTAATGAAAAAATCTTTGAAAATTTTGATGCTGAAAAAGAAATAACATATTACACTTATGGCAGTACTTCCGATAAAGTCGAGGCAATCACTAAAGATGGTGGAGTGGTGATTGGTCATAGTATCACAACCTCCGATGGAAAAGTTTCTTATCGTTGGTATGATAAGAATAAACGAATATTAAATGAATATAGTGATAGAGGAAAGTTTGATGGTGATAAACCAATAAAGCAAACTCAACTATTAAGCGACAACACCCAAGCAATCATCAACTACGACGACCAAGACAGACCTGTAGGAAATGTTCAAATCGGCGACAAAGCAATCACACCAGCCGTGTTCGATAAATTGAAAATAGACGGCAAAGCAGACTTCTCAAAAAACAATCTTGACGCACTTCTTGCAAAACTGCCTGAGCTAAAGGATGCTAAATTAGAAAAAGATGGGCTTAAATCAGGAGATAAAACATACACGATAGAAAGTAAAAAAATATCGTTCGAAGAAACAAAACCAAATGTTAAAGTAGAAGGAAAAATTGATGATTTTACCCAAAGTACAACAGCAACTTACAAAATTTCCAACAATGTAGATAAAAGCAAAACCCTTGGATTAACCGACGCCCAATACCAATCCCTCCAGCAACAAATTAAATCAGGCTACTTCTCCGACAATTATCAGGTTTCTGCAGATGGTAAAACTCTTGGTTACGGCACAAAGACTTTTTACAAAGAAAAACCAAGTGTACAAAATGTTGCTGACAGCTTGTTACAGTCAGGAATGATTATTGACACTGTGCAGAAAAATGGCATAACTAAAACTTATTATCCGAATGGAGAATTCGCAGAGAGCAAATCATCAACAAGTTATGTAAAATATTCCAGCGATTATTATCCCAATGAAGTCAATGGAATAAAAATTGATTATGGTGTGTGTGGAACAACTGCGGATAATAAAAATATTCCTTGTACAACAGCACCAGTATTCACGCTAATAAAAGACGGCAAACCAATTAAATGCAGTGAAACGGATAATGCAGACAACTGCAAAGCAGCTAAATTAGCAGTGCTTCAGTCAAGAACAGGAATAGCATTGACAGCAGCATATCAGGCAGCATTGGGAGCATCTGCATTAGGAAACTTCCTGTTTGGAGGAGAAAGGGCATTTGAAGGCTGGAAGAAATCAATTGATGATTTGTTCACAAAGTCAATTCTGGGAATTGTAGCTGCTCCTGAAGATTTCCTGTGCAGGTCTTACATTGACAAGCCTGGAGAGGGCTATGCATTGGCGCCTTCACCAGCAGGATTTGCGCAGGCAGTTGCCCACATAGAAGCAGACAGAAGCACTGCAATAACGTATCCCGATGCAACGAATCCATTGCAAAATATTACAGAATATCTTTACAAAATCACATTCGCTGTTACTGCTCCGAATGATCAGGATGTTGACTTCAATGTTTATCTTTATCCTGGTGAAAGAGTCTTGTTTGTTGGCTCAAAACACTTAGACAGAGGTTCAACTCATAGAGAAGTTGGAAGTTCAGCAAGAGTTAAATACAGCAGAAAAATATATGACAGGGTTTGCATAAAATTCACGACAAAAGTCAATTTCCCCGACACTGTCTGCAACAGGATAAATGTTTATTCAGAGCCGACTGTGTTGTATGGAACAGCATTGACTCCCGTGCAAGTTGCATCAGGCGCACCAGCAGCAGCTCCCCCAGCTCCAGGAACCCCAACAACTGATTGGTAAAGCATTTTCAAAAAGAGGTGAATTTGGTGAAGAAGAAAAGAAAAACAATTACAAAATCAGCTGAAAAAAAACATTTCACCCTCTTCGGCATAATTGTTTTCCTGCTTGGATTAATTATTTTCTTTTACTCATTCAACACAAGCCTGGCGTACACCAGCGCATTCATTGCTCTTCTCGGAGCATTATTCTTTGCAATATCCATTCTATTTCCAGGGCAGGGAAATGAAGATTTTTTTGTATTCATGGATTCATTCAAAAGAATGAAATTCAATGCATTGTTCGTGATGCTTATAGACTTAATGTTTATTCTCGCAATGTATCTTCTTTTCAGAAGCTGGGACATAGTTGTTTCTTTTACAGCAGAGAATTTTGGAGGAGTATTTTTTTACATAATCCTGATTTTACTAATTATTTCCCTGATTGCATTGTTCCTGATGCTCTGGGCATTATTCCAGGGATTTAACTGGACTGTTATTTT
>DATDSP010000056.1:0-22829 GCA_035291205.1 Candidatus Nanoarchaeia archaeon
GAAAAATTTGGGTGCGCGCGCCAAAAATCCGTTGCGCACTCTTATTATAATCAAAATGTTAGAAAAACTTTACGGAGGAAATGCAAGGCAATTCCTCTACAGACTAAAGTCTGTGGAGTATCCTTGCCTAGTCAAATGAAATTTGAAAAATTAATCAGCAATAAAAGAGGAGCCGAAATGACACTTCAGCTGATAATCGTAGCTGTTCTTGTTTTGATAGTGTTGGTTGTTCTAATTGTTATTTTCAGCCAGCGAACAGGAAAGTTTGTTGGTGGGGTGAGCAGTTGCACTACACAGGGTGGCGTTGGATGTGCTGCTAATACAGCAAGGGATTGTGAAACTCGCTACAGTAGCATTTATGCAGGAAAGCAGGTTATTTGGTCCGCTCTCCCGAATGATGATTGTGAAAAACAAAAGCAAGGCAAAGTTTGTTGCATACCAACTGTGACTTCATAAAATGAAATCAAAAAAAGCAATTGATATAACTCTACAGCTAATTGTTGTTGCTGCCATTCTTCTTGTTGTTGCTGTTATTGTCATTATGGTTTTTTCAACACAGTTTGGCAAATCCGTTGGAACAATTCAAAGCTGTGAATTCAAGGCAGGTCAATGTAAACCCAGCTGCGATGCCGGATATGTTGAGTATCCAAAAGACCAGGCAAAATGTAAAGATGCCAATCAAGTTTGCTGCATAAAAGTAAGTGAACAGAAACCTTCTTGAATCAACAAAATTTATATATTCTCCATGGTTTAGCTGTAAATCTATGAAAAGAGGAGACCTACAGCTTCCACCAAGTTTTTTAGTAATACTTCTTCTGGCATTACTTCTTGGAATAATATTTTTTTCAATAATTATTTGGGGGTTTAAGAATGTCTTTTTGCCGAAATAAAAAAGCCATTGCCTTCGAAGCAATAATGGTCATTCTTCTGGTAATTTTTGCATTTATATTAATAATGGGAGTTATCAAAGTCATTACCTCAAAAGCAGATGAAATACGAGGGATTGAAGTATGTAGGGGAAGTGTTTTGGCTGCTGCTAAAATAAAAGCAATAACAGAAAGCGGGATAATATCGGCAGCCACAGCTCATAATCTTCTCTGCAGGACTTATGACAAAAATCTTTACGGCAAAAATGAGGAAGTTTCAGGAATGATATCAAAACTAGCAGCAAAATGCTGGTATGAATTTGCAGAAGGAAGGTATGCGAATGTTTTCGGAGATTATTTTTTAAGCAATGACTATTGTTTTATATGCTATACTTTTAAGGTGGATTATTCTGACAATAAGCCAGTAAAAAAAGCGGATTTGGTTAATTTCATGTATAAAAACACTTACTCAAACACTGGAAAAACTTATTTGGATTACATTCAGAGCTACGCGGGGGAAGGCAAAATAGAGATTGATCCTGAATTAGGCGACTTTAAGAAAAAGCAAATATATGCTGTTGCGTTAGTAAGCCCTTTTGACTGGACCAAATTCAATGTAAAGGCAGGAGAGAAAGATATGAACTGGATAATCATAACCGAGCTTTCAAAAATAACTTCAAAAACAAAATGCGAGCCAGTAAAAGATATAGGCGGGCAATGAAATGTTAGAAAATAAAATACTAAAAACCAAAAGAGCACAGGGAGAAGGAGGAAGCACCTGGAACACACTTCTGATAATAATTTTATTAATTTTGTTTTTATTGGTAGTAATAGTATTTGACAAAGGATGGCATAAGTCAATGATCGCTGTTGTTGAACGATTTTTTTCAGGGTAAAAATGTTAAAAATGGCAAAGAAATCAAAAAAAGGGGTAATAAACTGGCTTGCAATAATAATATTTTTATCAGTTGCATTTGTAGTTCTCATTTTTGTTATTTTTCCTACTTTGCAAAATCTTTATGATATTTCCAAAAAAATAACCGAATTACCCCCTGAAAAAAGTCAGATAGAAATTGAGACAGAAGGCAGGATGATAAGGATTGTTGATTTCATTTCAGCGAAAATTGAAGAAGGAGTAGATTCAAAGGATAATTTATGCAAGATAAAACTCGCGGGCATTCATGAACTTGAAAAAGGGTGGGAAATATCTTTTTCTGAAGGAACAGATAAATTGGTTATAGAATTAAAAAATGATAAGGGGCAGATAGTGAAAGTAGAAAGCATTCCCAAGCTTGTACCTTGTTATGTTGGAAATCAGAAAGCAGTTGACAGCTTTAATAACAACCTGTATTATCTTATTGATACTTCCAGAAAGTCATGCACCGCAGAAAATACATGTGTAGTTGATTATGCTACTGGAGAATTTTCTTTGAATGGAGAAAAAATGATATTTGATGGAAAAGAACAATCTTTAATCCCAGCTTTATACAAGTCTTTTGATAATAAAGTTTGTTTCTTTTCAATAAATAATGAAGTTGACGATTTGTCAAAAAGAATCGCACTGGATATTTTCGGTAAGATCAAAGAATGCAAATGAAAACACCAAACAAAAAATCACAGGAGGGAGGGCCGAATTGGCTTGTTATATCATTTATTATCATCGCTGTAGCAGTGTTTATCTATATTTTTTTTTTCTCTCAAACTATTGGCAAAGAAAAAACAACCATTGTCAGTGAAATTTGCAAGGTAGATTATCTTGCAGATCACGCTGTAAAAAACCTTGACTGCCCCTGCGAAGGATTGGAATGCAAGACAAAATCAGAGATTGATGAATGCAACAAGCAGATGGCTGACTGGTGCAGGGAACAAGAAGCTAAGAAAAAAATTCAAAAATCAGGTAGTAGTTCATCAGGAGGTAGTGCTGTGACATACGAACCAGAAACAAAATCAGAAACAGCTAAAACTGCTGCTCAAACACCATATTGTACAGGAAACTTGGTTGATCCTCCGTTTACAAAAGGATGCGCGCCTGGAGAAACCTGCAAAGTAAGAGAACGCATAATACCTTTCCTCAAGAAAGCATATGATCTTGCAAAAAATGAAGGGAGAGAACTTCAGTTGCTTTCAGGATATAGAATTGAAAGTGAACAATCATCTATTTGGGAAAAAAGTCGTGATTCCGCAAAAGTTTGTTCTCCAGACAACACAGGATCATTCGCACAATGTCCTCATGTTTCCGGATGTGCTGTTGATGTTGGATTTGTGTTCAACAAAAACAACCTTTATGAAGGATACTCTGAAAATTTACTGGAAATGAGAGATAGCAATGAAAGAAATTTACTTAAGAAAATAATGCTTGAAGCAGGATTCAAGAACTACTGTCCTGAAAGCTGGCATTTTGAATACGGAACAACAGGTTATGCCAAAGCTGGAAGTAGCGATTGTTATACACAATATTGGCAATGAAATGTTGAAATTTAAAAAAAGCAAAAAAGGAATCACGCTGCCTCTAGAATTTCTCATCACAATAATCATAGCGATGCTTCTATTTGTTCCTGCAATAAATTTTGCAAAAAATCTTTTCAGGCTAAGCAGTCAGGGAATGGAATCCTACAATAATCTTGTGACAAAAATAAATGAAATTGGAAAACTGCACGGAAAATTTACAGATTCAATTCCAGTAAGGCTGGATGAAAACACAGCAATAATTGGCTTTGGCTCAAAAGCTAAATATGCAAAAGTGCTTGATCTTAAAGGCAATTATGTAAAGTTTGACAAGCCACCGGAATGCTCAGGAAAAAATTGTGTCTGCATCTGCAGGGAAGTTGATTTGCTTAAAAGCAAGGATTTAAGCTGCGAGAAAAACATGGTTTGTTCAGCAGTTAATTATGAAATCTCAACATCAACCACACTAACACAGCCAGCAAATTCAGAAGACAAAACTTATTTTGAAGGAGGATTTATAATTCTAAGATTCAAAAAATATACAGCAGCACCTCCAAATTATAAGGATGCATTAAAAAATAATGCTCTGGCTTTTGGAATAGGATATCCAACTTATTTGTTATCAAGAACCAGAACAATTTACATTCAAAAATACACCAACAAGGCTGGAAGTGATGTGATTTCTGTCTGCGAAACCCAGCCAGCAGGACCAGGAATTTGTGATTACAGCCAGCTGAAGTCGTAATGTTGGCCATAAACTAATAATTACTTTACTGACAGCTTTTCTGCAGAGGTGTAAGTCGCGGGATAAAGAACAGGGAGAAAAAAATATTCTATTTCATTATCGTCAAAAAATTGTTTCATTTGATCAGCATTCCTTATCGGAGTTAAAATTGTTTCATTTGAAAACTTTTTACTACCTGTTGATTCTATCACTCCTCTAGTGCCCCTTCCATACAAGGCATAGTAAAATTGCATTCTCCTTGATTTGCTTTTGTTTTTCAATGAATATCTAAATATGTAAGCAGAGCTCATTCCATAAAGTTCCGAAATTTTTTTTCCAAAAATCAGGCTGTACCCCTCGCCCAACACGCTTTCAGCAGGAAAACCGCTAAAAAAATCCTTAAATGCATTATTAATAACAGTGCAATTTTTAATGGAAACGCGCGTAGATTTTCTGTTGAACAAAACAAGAACATCAATATCCGAAGGACGACTCTTGCCTCTGACAGCAGACCCAAAAAGAATAATATCCACTATCTCCTTGTCTTTTTTATAGAGTTCTTCAGCTTCTTTTTTTAGCTTCGCTAATGAAAAATTTTGCTTCATTCTTTATTTCCTCGCAGACTTCCTTGGAGATGATTTTAGAATAAGTATCCCTGTAAGTTACAAAAAGAGAATTTAATTTCAAATAATATCCCTTAAATTCCTTCTCGAGCATCCTGAATCTTTCGCCATGATCTTTCGGAGTTCTTCCAATTCTCTTCTGAATAATGCTGTCAATGGCTGTGAATATCGCCTTGAAATACAGTGTTGAAGCAGAGGTGTAATCTTTTGAATTTAAGACCAATTCTGCCGAATTAAAAAAAATCTCGTATTGTTCCATGGTTGGTAATAGAAACATTTAATCCTATTTAAATCTTTTTTGTTTTTATTACCAACAGAACTCATTTAATGTTTACCCTACCAACGAAAAAGAAAGAATATTACTTATCAGTTTGTAATACCAACAAAACATTTAAACCTTTAAATTCACATAAACCTGAAAAATAATATGATAATTCAATCATAAAACAAGGCATAAAATATTTAAAAGGAGTTTCCTTCTATAAAAATATGCTATTTTTGAAGAAAAAAAGAGGTTCAGTAGCCCCGCTCATGCTGGCTTTCGAAGTGCTGGTTGCTTTCTTTGTAATGACAACATTAATACAGGTTTCAAAGGGATACGCAGAGCAGGGATTTTACAGAAAGGCATACATAGCAAAGGACATTTCAATGATAGCAGACGCCTCATTTGCGTACGATGGAAATGTTGAAGCTATTTATCCTGTTGAAACAAAAAATTACTTTATTGACTTGAATGAAAATCAGGTAAAAGTTTACACGGAAAAGGAAAGAGAACAGGCAAAAATAGGATATTCTTTTGTAAAACCCGTCAATATTTTTATAGAAGGACAAATTCTGAAAAACCCCCCAAAAATAGAAGCTGTAAGGTCAGGAAACAGGTTCAGCCTTAACAAAAAACAGTCAATAAACCTTCTGGACTGCTCTCAGCTCGACACTTCAGGCAGGATTGAAGAGAAAAAAATAATGATTGACTCATCGCACGGCTACACTGATTTTGGCAACCAAAGAACAATCCTGAAAGACAGCAATATTGTTGAATTAAAAGAATCTGAAATAAACAAGCAAATAGCATTGGCAGTTACAATCCCAAAAATTCTTTACACTTATGATGTTTCAAGAGAGCTCAGCCAGGAATTAACATTAGCGGACAGATTAAAGATTGTTCAGCAGCAAAATCCGAACATCCTGATAACAATTCACGTTGGAAGCTACAGCTCTGAACAGAACAAGATAACAGCATAAATTTCAAAAACATCGAAGCACAGGGAAAAAAGCAAAAAAATGGGATGCCTGATAATAAACAATTTTCTTTCAGATGAGGAAATGGGAAATCTTTTTACAGGATCTTCGATAATTGAAGTTGATAAGGAAAGCCATGAGCATTTACTTGATGATGACAGGATATCTGTTATTCTGGAGATTGGAAACCTCCAAAATAGTGATGGTATAGAATTACTTGGGAAAACATCAGAAATCGGGGATTCAATAAAGCATGGAATTGAAGATTATTACAAAAAATGAACTCGTCAAATAAAATGAATATTAAATTACTAAAAAACAAAAAATCACAGGGGATATTTGATGTTGCCAGAAAGTCAATTTTCTGGGTAATAGTTGCTTTTGTGCTTGCAGTAATGTTCATTGTTTTTTTCTTCATAACAGCAAAGTACAATCTTGTTCCTTTTGAAAAATCCCAGGAAATACAAAAAATAATTTACATCGAAAGATTTGAGAACAGCTGTTTTGCATATCAGGATGACATTGGAAGAGTATACTCTGAAACAATTGACTGGGACAAATTCACCCAGCAAAATATGGATTCCTGCTATCCAGCATCCAAGGAGAATTTTGCCTTTGAGCTGACTTTAAAAATCGGAAATGATGAAAAAATGGTGAGGTCAAAAAATTTTGTTTCTGCAAGAAGTCAGCTTACAAAAAGCATTTTTGTTTTTAAGGACAACAAAAAACAGGAAGGAGAACTGATAATTAGTTATCTGCAACCATGAACTACAAGATTCATAAGATTTTAAAATCAAGACGTGGAAGTGTTGACGATGTTGCCGAACTAATAATTGTAGTTATCGCTCTGGCTTTATTGGCTTTATTTATTCTAATCTGGACAAGTTTTCAGGGAAGTGAAATAACAAAGGATTTTGATACAAAGCAAACAGAGATAACTGCAAATTCAGCACTTCTGAAATTCCTGCAGTCAACAATTGTTGATGATGGAAAGGAAAAAACTGTTGCTGAATTACTGGTTGAAATGGAAAAGGACAGCCCGAATATTTTAGAGAGCCCTGTTGATGATAAAAAAGCCAATTTAATAGGCCTGAGAATGGGAAATGTTCTTGATAATGAAATTGGATCAGGAAGGTGGTATGTTTTCATCAAATATTCTGAGAAATTTGAACTGGAAGCAGACAACCCATATTCGTTTATTACAGGAAAACCTGATCGAAATAAATTCATTGATAATTGCAATAATAAGTATCGCAAGAAAATAGCAACAAACATCCAGTATCACATCCCAAAACCTGAAACAAAAAACAATGCTGATGTTGTAACAGTAATTATGGAGGCATGCTGATGAACAAAAAAGGAACAGTTGTGCTTTACCTTTCATTAGTCGGCTTCATAATTGCCCTGGTAACATTTTTTGTAATTACTTTGCAACAGCCAAGTACAGGAACAGATTATGTTGGCCAGGCATCGCTTGATGTTATCAAGGCAAAGCAGGAATATGACAAAGCAGTATTTTATCTGGATCAGGCATCAACTTATGCATCAGAAGATCTTGTTTATGACTTCTTTTCAATGCAACAGGATTTTGGATGCGGATACTCAATTGACAAGCAGTATGTTGTTGTTAAAAAATTTGGTAAGTTATGCATTACAAAACAGAAAATTGCTGATGGTTTTGTTTTTGCATTTGAAAATTCGCTGCACAAATACACATCTAATTATCCTAATCAGGATGTTTCCTTTCCAGTTTCTTATAAATTAATTGCAAAGGAGGATTCATTGGGAATTGTTTCAGAAGATAACATCATTGTCAATATTGGTGATATTGGCGGCCAGGAAAGTTCAGTCAATGGAGAATCAATAAAGAATTATGCTGATTATGCAGAATTTCTAAAAAAAACAAATAAGGGAATAGCTTATGTTGAGTATATTGGAGATGCAAGCGGAGGTTTTAATGCTCCGAGGGATGGAAGACTTCATAAGGGTTATGATATTGCTATGCCTGCTGGCTCAAAAGTCTATGCTGCTTATGATGGAACAGTTGTTGAAACAAACATTGCTTGGGGTGGCGACGGCTTTGCTGTCTGGGTTCTTGATTCTGATGGCAAGCTTGCAATTTCTTACGGGCATCTGATTCTTGAGCCTTCCATAAAAATTGGCAAAAAAATGAGAGCAGGAGATTATCTTGGAAAAATAAACAAGGATCATGTTGATATCAAGAGATGGGTTTATCACGCTGGAGAAAGTTATGCTCCTTATGCGATAAAATGGGAGCCAGGAACTCAACCAACTCAATCAGCTAAAAAAATTGATGAAACAGATTCGTTTATTATTGCAGATCCTGCGCTCAAAAAAAGAGTAAATGAAGAAGTTGTTGACTTAAAACCAGTAATTGAAAACTTCAAAAAATATAATCTTGAGCCAATAATCGAGAAAGCAAGCAAGGCTCATAATATTGACATTAATCTTGTAAAAGCAATTATTGCCCAGGAATCTGGAGGGAATCCTAAAGCAATAAGCAGTACTGGAGCACAAGGGCTGATGCAGCTGATGCCTGACACAGCAAAAGGCCTGGGAGTTGCAGATTCTTATAATCCTGAGCAAAACATTGATGGAGGAACAAAATACATCAAACAACTGCTCGACAAGTTCGATGGAAAGCTAGAATTTGCACTAGCTGCCTACAACGCAGGCCCAGGAGCAGTTGAACAATACAAAGCCATACCGCCTTATCCTGAAACACGAACATACGTTGCACGCGTCATTAGGCATTACCAGGAATTTGGAGGCTCAACAACTTCCTTTGGAAAAAATACAGACACAGGAGCAGTTAAATATTCGCAGAAGTACATTTTCAAAGTTCCTTACAAGTTTGATGTTCTTGGTGAGTACGAAAAATTGATGAATATTGCGGATGAAAGCTCTAAAAAAGTTATTGACTGCCTGAAGAAAGGAAGCGAACAGCCTGATGACAATGACGTTGATACCTGCACAAAGCTAATCGCAGGACTTGCAGGAGGCGAAACTGCTGAAAATGTTTTTTACCTGAAATTCGAATTTCCAACAACCTTTAAGCCTTCAAAAACAAAAGAAAAAGATGAAAAAATAAGGTTTGCTTATTTGATAGAGGACAACATTCCACCACCTCAGTTGAAGGATTTAATAATAAGATATGACAAAAATGCGGATTCAGTGGAAATAAAATTCATAAATTTGGCTTCTGACACAGCAAAATATTATATTTACTGCAACAAGGAAAGTGAAACTCCTGCTGTTGAGGAAATGAATGCAGTCAGAAGCAACAATATCGCTGAAGGAAATGTTCTTTTAAGGAAGAACTTATGTTCAGGAAAGAAATTTGAAGCAGGAAAATACTCCATTAAAATCGTAGCTGAAGATAAAGCAGGAAATAAGATTGACGAAAATGAAGTAAAAGAAGCACTATTAAGTATTCAGTAATGTTCATTTAGTATTCAATAATATATTTTATGCAAGACAAAAATTTATTAATGTGCCGTATGTGTTTAATGAAAGTGTTTAATGAAAGAGATAAAAGAGGGAAAATTCAAAAAAAAAGTGATAAGGACATAAAAAGGTGGTTATGATGTATATGCATTACGATGATATTGTTAATAAGATAAACGAGGCAAGCGGACTTTCTAAGGTAGATATTGAAGACAAAGTAAAAACCAAGATGAACCAGCTTTCAGGTCTTGTCTCAAAGGAGGGAGCTGCAACCATAATTGCTAATGAACTTGGAGTGAAGCTTTTTCAGTCTCCGCTTAAGCTGAAAATAAAAAACATTGTTGAGGGAATGAGAAATGCCACGGTTGTAGGCAGAGTCAGGCAGGTATTTGAAAAAAGGAGCTTTACAAAAGGAGAGCGCTCAGGGACAGTTGCCAACTTTATTCTTTCGGACGAAACTTCATCGGTGAGGGTTGTTCTTTGGGGTGAGAAAGCCGACATTATTGAAAAACTTGCTGAAGGAATGCCTGTGAAGATAAGCAATGCTCTTGTCAGAAACAACAATGGAAGAAAAGAACTCCACCTTAATGAAAAAGCTGAGATAACATTAAATCCCTTGGGTGAAGACATCCCTGATTTGGGAGCTGTGAGGAAGAGCATAAAAGAGCTTAGTGAGAATGACATAAATGTTGAGATTCTTGGAACAATAGTGCAGATTTTCAATCCTAATTTCTTTGAGATATGCAGTGTGTGTGGAAAAAGGGTGAAGCAGAAAGAGGATGGCTTTGCCTGCGACGCTCACGGAGCTGTCCAGCAAAGCTACTCTTATGTTCTTAATATGTTTGTTGATGACGGCACGGATTCTGTAAGGGCTGTTTTTTTCAGGCATCAGGTTGAGAGTCTTCTAAATAAGAGCTATGATGAAATGATTCTTTACAAGGAAAATCCTGATTTTTTCAATGAAATGAAATCTGCGCTGCTTGGAAGCTTTGTAAAGATTCAGGGAAAGGTTTTCAATAATAGCATGTTTAACAGAATTGAGATAACTGCCAATAAGGTTGTGCTGAATCCTAATCCTGAAGAAGAACTGCAAAGGTTAAAAAACGAAGAAAAAAAGGAGTTGAATTCTGCCTCGATAATAGAAGAAGATGTTTGAGCCATTTATTCACTAGACACACTAGACACTGGACATTATGGCGTTGCAGATATAAAGGTGTGCGTTCTATATACGTAGTTGGTGCATTGGCAATTTGTGGTTTTGAAAAAAACTGCTGACTGCTAAGAAATGCGGACAAAGAAGCTCCCGGAAATGCGGCAAATGCCAGGCATTTCTGATGAAATAAAAAGCGAAAAGCAAGGAGGAAAAAATGGAAGACATAAAAACAAACACGAATATAGGCACAGCAAAGGGGGTTCAACTGCCTGAGAAAAAATTCAGGGCAGGCCCGATTTCTGCAACGATTTGGAAGAATTTTCAGGCGAACAATGAGGGATCTTATTTTAACATAACACTTGAAAGATCCTACAAGGACAAGCAGGGAATCTGGCAACACACCAATTCTTTGAGGCTGAATGACCTGCCGAAGGCAATGCTCTTGGCCCAGAAAGCATACGAGTACATTGTCTTCAAGGAGCATGAAACTTCAGGAATGTCAGGAAATCATATGCAGAATATGCAGAGCGCACACAAGGAATATGAGGAAATTTACTGAAACATTGAAAATTCGCCACTCTATGAGTGGTGTTTTTTATTATTGGGATTATTAGGAAAAATTAAAAAAAGGTGAAGAATAATGGCAAGAAAAAGAATAATTGAGCAGGAGTATGAGCTTGAAATGGCGAATGAATCTGAACATGAGGAAAAGAAGGTTGGTAAAATAACAGATATTACTGAGCTTCCTGGAGTTGGAGCAGCAACAGCAGAAAAGCTAAGGGGCTCGGGATTTGACACTTTAATGGCAATAGCCGTGGCATCTCCTGGTGAGATCATAGATCTTACTGGAATGACTGAAGCAATAGCAAGAAAAGCGATACAGTCAGCAAGAAACGCCCTTGATATGGGTTTTGAGTCAGGAGATGATCTTCTGAAGAGAAGGGCAAGGATTGAGAGGCTTACAACTGGAAGCAAGGCATTTGACAATCTTCTCGGAGGAGGATTTGAAACAGGATGCATTGTCGAGTGCTTCGGAGAATTCGGAAGCTCAAAAACCCAGATCGCGCATATTCTTTCTGTGAACTGCCAGCTTCTTGACCCGAACAATGTTGCTGTCTTCATTGATACTGAAAATACTTTCAGGCCTGAAAGGGTAAAGCAGTTGGCTGAAGGAGCCGGCTTGGAACCTGACAAGGTGCTGAAGAACATCCTTGTGGCTCGCGCGTATAATTCAGATCATCAGATGCTTCTTGCAGAGAAAGTAGAGGACTTGATAAAGAAACAGGGGTTGAAAGTAAAGCTTGTGGTTGTTGACTCTCTGACCGCGCATTTCAGGGCAGAATTCATAGGAAGAGGAACTCTTGCAGAAAGACAGCAAAAATTGAACAAGCACATGCACACACTTCTTCGGCTTGCTGACATGTACAACATTTCAGTTTATGTAACAAATCAGGTGATGTCAAGACCGGATGTGTTCTTCGGAGATCCGACGCAGGCAATTGGAGGCCACATAGTAGCTCACGCCTCAACATTCAGGATTTACCTGAGAAAGGGAAAAAAAGGAACAAGGGTTGCAAAACTCATTGATTCGCCGTCAATGCCGGATGGAGAAGCATCATTTTATGTTGAGGAGTCAGGGCTGAAAGATATTTAATATTTTTTATTCTTTTTTTTATTCATTATTTTTATTGTTTACCCTTGCTTATTTCTTTCTGCCTTTTATCTGAAACAGGGCAACTATGAACATAACAACCATGAATAAAGTTGAAAGATGCTCCATCAACTCGTAAGCAATAGTGTTAGTTGAAGGCAGTATTTTTATGTTCAAAAATTCAAGGGATTCAAAGAAATGGAATATCACAACAGGAATTGTCCCAAGTATTATGAACTTGAACATGCTGCCAAACTCATCAGAGATGTAAAGCATAAGCTCATAGCTTATGAGAACCATAACAAGAGATCCAACAGCAGTGCTGAGGTGTATCAAAAATTCAAAAAGCTCCGTCATAATCACCTTCTTTGCCTTTTTTGCCTTTTAATCATAATTGAACGTGAGGGTATTATTTTTTGAATATAAACATTATTATATAAAAATGTATTTGTTTTGTGAATGAGACTTTTTATTGCAGTTGAAATTCCTGAGGAACATAAAGGATACTTAAGGGAATTGCAGAAAAAAATCAAATGCGACGAAGCAATGATGACGTTCGTCAGGGATTTTCATCTTACATTAAAATTTCTTGGAGAAGTGGATGAGAAAAAAATTGATGAAATCAAGGGGCTTATTGATTGCGCTGATTTCAAAAGATTTGAAGCATTTGTTGATGACAAAATTGGTTTTTTCCCATCAGAAAAAAATCCGAGGGTGATATGGCTGAATATTGAGCCTGAAGAAAAGTTTGCTGAACTCAAGGAAATAATTGATAATAAGCTTGAAAAATTGTTTGTGAAAGACAAAAACTTCAAGGCGCACATCACCCTTGCAAGAATCAAGTTTGTTAAAGAAAAGGAACTGTTCCAGAAAAAGATTGATGAAATCAAAAAAAACATGCTGGAAAAAAAACACTTCGCTGTTGACAGTTTCAAGCTCAAGAGAAGCGTCATTTCAAGAAAAGGGCCTGAGTACGAAGATGTGTTTGTGAAGAAATTATGAATAAATCCTGCATTGATAATTTATTAATAATGCACCACATAATGCATTGGCTACTTGCCGACTTTTCTCAATGCCCAAATGATTGTTAGTGAAGAAAATGCCACAATAAGTGCTCCGAAAAGGGTTATTATTGTGTTTATTTCCGGATAAAAATCCTGAAGGAACATGTCTCCTTTCAGGGGGTTTACTGCATTGTCAATATAAGAAAAAACAGTGACTATTAAAATCACGCTTGTCATCGTCACCATAACCCACATAATTACTTTTGATTCGCCTTCTGATTTCTTCCAGAGATTAAGGAAGTACAGCATCAAATACCCGAATAGAAGTACGTTCAACAGCTGGATAAGCATGACGATTATCCAAAAAGTAACATTTGCCATTTTACACCTTGAATGCGCTTGCAAATTTCTCAGCAACAGTCATTCGTGCGCTTCCACTGAGAATATTTTCAGCGTGCTCAAACTTTGTTTTTATGTTTACACCCTTCTTGTCAATGTCAAATTCTCTGATTTCCTTGTCGTGGTCGCTGCCCCTGGACTTGAGCAGGATAATTGACCTTTTAATGGTGCTCTGTATCTCTACATATTTAAGCATTACTATGTTGTCCATGTAAGTTGATATGTTTGAATCTGAAATTGCCTGGGTCGTTCCTATTAGCGTGTATGTTTCTGATATGTAAAGCGCTGTAACATTGTGCTTCTTGAAAATATTGTTGAGCATCATGACAAATTCATTTCCAGAATCCACTCCAAAAAAATGCTCAATTCTGCTTATGCTGTCAATAACAACCCTTTTGGTGCTCGTTTCTTCAATTTTTCTCTTTATTACATCAATGTGCTCTTCAATGTTTGCACTTTCAGGATAAGCTGTAATAATATTCAACAATTTCTTGTCTTCATAATCCCTGAAATTCCATCCGAACATTGAGGCATTCCTGAATAATTGGGATTTTGCTTCTTCAAATGAGACATACAAGCAGGACTCGTTGTTGTAAGCTCCATAGGCAATGAATTGCATTCCAAGAATGCTCTTGCCAGTTCCTGAGCCTCCGGAAATGAGTGTCATTGCACTTTCAAAAAATCCTCCTGCTGTCATCTGGTCAAGTCCTGCAATTCCTGTTTTTACCTTGTTTGATTTGGTCTCTTTCTGAAACTCAGGAGTCTCTTTTGAAAACACAGTTACACCGTTCTTGTCAATCTTGTAAGTCAAATGCTGATCAGTTATTTTTGTCCTCCTCATTTTTTCAATTTTAACTATTCTTCTCAGCCTGTCGCCTGCTTTAACAGTATCAAGGCTTATAACAGAGTCAACTGCAAACTCCTCAAGATAATGGCCTCCTTCTTCAGCTTCTTCAAGTGTAAGAACCAATGTTCTGTTGAGTTCCGTCAGTTTTTTTATGACATTCATAATCTCTCTTCTTTTTTCTGAGGCAAGCTTGAACTGCATTGCAAGAAGGCTGAAAGAATCAATCACTATCCTGTTTACTTTTTTTTCATCTGCAATATCAATTATTCGAAGAAAGCTTGAAATGTCTTCTGAAGAGCCTATAATAGGCTGATTTACTACAATAAGCTTTCCTGATTTTTCTGCTTTCTCAAAATCAAAGCCAAAACGCGACATATCCAGAAAGTATCTGTCAGAAGTCTGGCCTACGAGAACAATCATAACCTCCTCATTTTTCCTGATGCCTTCATTGATGAAATGAGAGCTGAATGTTGATTTTCCAGCTCCAGGCCTGCCCATTATAAGAGTTCCTGTGCCTGCAGGGTATCCTCCTTCTATAGCTGAATCAAGACCCTCAATACCAGAACTCACTCTTTGAATTTCCAAAAAATCACCTCTTCTATTGATATTTTTCAATTTGACTATTTAAATTTATTTGTGATTTCTATGATTTCAGATTTTATTAAACCTTTTCCAGCATCGATTCAACAGCTCGTCGATAAAATTGATTTATGGAATGTCAGAAATTGCTCTTGATGCATTTTGCAATGCTTCAGTTCGTAGTAAGGACGAGCAATTTCTGAGCATGCTCAAAAACTCCACACTAAAGTATGGAGCGTATAACGGAGTTTTTGACATTTTGACCATAATGATGCAATCCATTTACACAAAAAAGCAAGCTTTTTAAAGAAATGGGTTTTCCCAAAGGACATTGCCAAAATTCAGCTGTTACGAGAAAAAATGCAAACAACTGAAAAATACTGCATGAGGCAAAAAAAAATGCAGGTCAGGAAAATTCGTTCATTGCTGGTTCTTGACTGCTTCATAAAATGTCAGAAATTTTACCAGGATCCAACTGGTGATTCTTGACAAATTTAAGGTGGAAAAATGAATAATACACATCAATTTTTTGTACCGCAGGATGTTTACCTGAAATCCGGAATACACATAGGGACAAAATTCAGAACAAAATATATGGAGCAGTTCATCTACAAGACAAGGCCTGACGGTCTTTCAGTGCTTAATCTACAGAAAATCAATGAAAGAATAAGGCTTGCCTCAAATATGCTTTCAAATTACGCGCCAAAAGAAATACTTATTGCCAGCAGAAGAGAAAACGGCTGGAAATCAGTAAGAAAATTTGCACAAGTCATCGGATGCAAGTTTTTTGCAGGAAGATACCTTCCTGGAATAATGACAAATCCGAATCTGCCGACATTTCTGGAAGCAAAAATTCTTCTTGTAACAGATGCCTGGCCTGACAAGAATGCGGTTGAGGACGCTGTAAAAGTGGGAATGCCTGTAATTGCCCTGTGCGATACAAATAATCAGTCAAATAACATTGATTTAGTTGTACCCTGCAACAACAAGGGAAAGAAAAGTTTGGGACTGTTGTTTTACATCCTTGCATGTGAATATCTTAAACTACGCGGGGTTTTAAAACCAGGAGAGAAGCCGGATTTCACCCTTGATGATTTCTCAGAAGAGAGCTTTTGAGAGTTTATCTTGATTTTTTTATTTATTATTGATTCATTATTTTTTATTTCTTTATTTATTCCTCAACTTCTTTCAAGCCATCTTCCTCAATCCTGAAAACAGCTTCCTTTTCCTCAGGCAAAGAGCGGTGCTTTCTGAGAATGATTTTTCTTATGCTGTTTTTTCCTTTCTGAAGTTCAAGAAGGCATTTAGAGCTGTACTTCAATATGTCTCCTCCGACCATCCTGACCTTGTCTGAATTATCAAAGCTCGAGTAGACTTGATTTGTCAGAAGGACGGGTATTTTCATTTTTCTTGCAATTTCATTAAGAAATGAAAGCTGGACTCCAAGCTCCTTATTAACATCATAAGCTTCCGATTTTCCAAGTTCAAGGCGGTAAAGCATTGCAATTGAGTCTATCACTATCAATCCTATTTTTTCATTTGCAACTTCCTTCAGTTTTTCAAAAAATTTTTTCTGCTCACCAAAGTTTGTTGGGTGAATGAACATTATTTTTTCAATGGTGTTTCTATAATCAGAATCCAGCTGTTTGAATCTTTCAATTGAGAATCCTCCTTCTGTATCAACAAAAATGACTCCCTTACCTTCCTTGACGCAGTTTATAGCACATAAAATGCAGATATTAGTCTTGCCTGAGCTTGAAGGCCCGTAAATTGTTGTTATTATGTCTTTCTCAAATCCACCATTAATAAGATTATCAATAACTTTGCTTCCTGACCTAATCCTTTGATGCTCCATAGCAGGGCAATTGGGTGCAGTGTTTATAAAATTTGTTGAATTGTTGTTTTCTGAATGCAAAATACATTCGGCTAATATGAAACCCTGCCCAGCATCAATTCCGCAGCTCGTAGATAAAACAATCTGGCTCGTCGCGAGGGGTTGCTCCCAAACCGTTTCGTCAGTTGACGCCGATGTGCAGCATTCACGTTGTTCAGCTGCACGGTTCGTGGCTTGCTTGCTATTGGGCGTGCCACGAAGTAAGGCTTTATGCCTTATCTCGCTTGTCAACCAACCTTTTACAAAAAGCTTGACCAAAAGTTGTGCAGCATTCACTTCGTTCAGCTGCACGGTTCGTGGCCTGCACAAAAATCAGCCAGCCACGAAATACTGCTTTATGCAGTATATCGCTTGTCAACGGGGCGAAAGACGTTGGGCGAAAGACGTTGCAGGAACGCAGAGCCTTACAATAAAACATATGATAGCGAGGATGATGCTGGCGAGCGAAGCGAGAGGGTTTCATATTAACCTAATCTGCTTCTACAGTGGATTTTTGTGGATTTTTATGATTTCTTTAGCTGATTGTTTCATTGCTTAAGTTTAAATTAGTTTCAGTACAAAAAGTGAGATTTCTTTTGTTTTTTTATGATTTAAGATTTCACCAAAACAATCCCATATTTTCCAATATGTTTGAATTAAATTAAGAAAATTAAGAATAGATTGGCAAAGAGTAGAAAAGATTAGAAAATAGCCAAAAAATTAGGCACTATTCATTTTCTTACTTTTCTTGCAATAATTCTCGATATTTTTCCAGCACTTTGACCAGCGCTTTTGCCTGTTGTATCGACGATAATAACATTATGCTTTCTTTCAAGTGCTTCCTGAAGGCATACCTCAAATATCTCTGCTTCAATATTTTCTGAAATTTTGGCTTTTGAATATCCTTTTTTGCCTAATCTCGTGGAAAGCTCTTTTATATCGCATTTAGTTACAAAACAGTAATCAACATACTTTCTAGGCAGAAAGTGAGACATGTGTGACTCAATTATGAGCAATTTCCTTTTACTGTTTAACTCTTTTTCATTTTTGAATCTTTTTGCAATATCTTGCAAAATCTTCGCCAGTTTTAACTCATTAACAACATTTGTTTTCCTTTTTTTGTCATACTCTTCATCAAGTTTATTTTTTTTTATGACTTTGTTGACATCAATAAGCCCTGCATTTAGAATTTTTGCAAGTTCTTTTGCAATTGATGTTTTGCCTGTTCCAGGAGTTCCAGTAAGAATTATTACTTTTTTTGCTTTTTTTGTTTTTTTCTCAGGCTTAGCATGATTCATGATTCTCTTCCAATTCATTCACTTTCCAGCACTTTTTTCTTTTTTCCTGTAATTTTTTAAGAATGCTCTGTTGGTTATCCTGGTGGCAAGGTTCTTTCTGATCAATGCCTGAATTATTAGTATAAGAACAATAAAGATTGCTGAATAAATCAGCAGGGTGTAGAGGTCTGCCTTTATGAATTCTATTTTTGTATTGAAAAGCATTGTTTTTTTCAGTACAGTATCTCCTATCACAAAAGGATTGTTTCTTGAATATTCCGAGATTTTCTGGGGCATGCTTTCAAGAGGAACAACAACATTTGACATAAATAGAAGTACTGAGCCCACAGATATTGCAGCCAGTGTAGCTGTCTCTTCTGAACTGAACAAGTAGCCTATTAATATTCCAAGAAGAACAAAAACAGTCACAATAATAAGAAGAATCAAAAGAAGGTTGGCTATCATTGAAATTTTTATCTGGAAAAAGTAGGCAGCGATGCCAATTATCACTCCCAGCTGAATCGCGACTATCAGAAGAATTGTTATGAATGTGGCTATGAAAAAAGTGAGTGTCGAAGTGGGTGTTATAAAATTCCTGAAATAAGCTGCGGATTTTTTCTCCATTATTACCATTGTTGTGGCTAGGAGTATGCTCACAAACATCAATGTCAGGGCAGTCAATGTTGGGAAAAGATAATTAAGATATGATTTCTCGGGAATGACAGGGTTTATTTTTGTGATAACAGGGCTCACTATTTTTGAGACATTCTTGACTTTTATTTCTTCTATGTTTGCATTTGTCTTGTCCATTGCTCCCTGCAGTGTTGTCAGGCTTTCCTTCACTCCTTCAAGAGATTTTTTTACATCATCAAACTGTGCCGAAACCTCATTTCTTGACTTGTCTGCTGAAATTAATTTTGCAGATACATCATTCACTTTTGTCTTGATATTATTAACAAGAGAATTTATGTTTGAAAAATCAATAATAGTGCAGTTGGATGCGTTAAGTTGGGTGTTTATGTTATTGAGATCTGTTTCAGTTGAAGCCAAGACCGATTCTATATCATTTTTTTGCGTGCCGGTTGCATTTGATGAAGTAACTTTTGTCCTCACTGCAGAAATCATGTTCTGGCTTTTGACAATTGCGTCCCTTACTTTCGCTTTGTAATCAAGGCATGCTGTTGAAAGTGCTCCTGTTTTCGAGCTTAAGGAACTGCTTTCAGACTCCAAGTCAGAGGTTTTGAAATCTGTAGTATTTATCTTGAGGTCTATTGAGGCAAGCTTCTTGTTTGCAGATGAGACTTTTTCTGAAACCCCGTCAATCTGCTTTTTTATCGAATCAGCAGACTGTTTGTGGATTTCAATCTGCGTTTTTGTTTCATCAAGCTTTTCAACAATTATTGTTGTCAGATTCACGCTGATTTCTTCTGCTCTTTCAGAAACTTTTGAAGATACAGTGTTTATTACTGCCCAAACAAGATTGACCTTTGAATAGTCAACGTGAAATGTTATCTGGCTGCTGACATCTTTTTCTATCTGGAGGTCTTCGGGGAAAATCACGCAGGCGTGTACATTACCCACTTTTATCTCATCAATGCAGGCCTGCTCTGAAGAGAACTTTATTGTTTTGTAATTTTCTTTCAGCTTTGAAACAAAAGAGTCTGTCAGCTCATTGTAGGATGGCGAAAAATAACCAACTTTGAGACTGAGTTGCGATGTTGTGCTGAACGCAACTCCAACAAGAAAAATCACTATAAGAGGCCCTAAAAGTATTATGAGCGCTGAACTTTTCGACCTTGTCAAAAGCATAAGGTTCTTCCGTATTATGTACAGTAATTTCATTTCTGTGCACCTATTGATGCCATAACCTCATTCAGGCTCGGCTTGCTCAAGTTCACTTCAAGCAGGTTTTCATTCAGTTTTTCTATTATGTGAAGGATGTCGTGAAGCACCAGTTCTGATTTTGATGTATAAATTATTAATTTTGTTCCTGACTTCATTATTTTCTGAATTCCAGAGTCCCGAATTTTCTCAAGCTCCTGAGCCATTGTAGCATAGTTTCCAGGAATAGTTTCTATTGTAATCTCTTCGTACTGCGAGATAATTTTCGTTATTTCAACTGGAGTTCCAACGTGAATTATCTTTCTGTCATTTAATATTGCAAGCCTGTCGCAGACATTCTCAACATCCTCAAGGAAATGCGATGCGAGTATTATTGTAGTTCCCCTTCTGTTGACATCTCTTATTACATCCCAAAACTGTTTTCTAAGCACAGGATCAAGATCAGCAGTCGGCTCGTCCAAAATGAGAATTTCAGGGCTGTTGATTATCGAGCAGGCAATATCAAGCCTTTTTTTCATTCCCCCTGAAAGATTTGAGGCAACTTCCTTCTGCGAATTTGCAAGCCCAACAATCTCGATTATGTTCTTTATGTTGTTCCTCTTTATTTTTGAGGGCAATGCATAAAGCGATGCAAAGTAATTCATATTTTCAGCAACAGTCAGTTCAGGATAATAGCTCGGACTTTGTGATGCAAATCCAAATATTTTTTTTACAATATCCCCTCTCCTGTAAATTGAAAAAAACTTTGGGTTGTTGCTTCTCCTGAAAATAACATCACCTTCTTCAGGCTCCAGGAACCCAATCATAAGATTAAGCAGAGTTGTTTTTCCGCATCCCGAAGCTCCAATAACTCCAAAAATTTCACCTTTGTTGATGTCGAGATTAACCTGATCAAGTATGAGTTTTTTTCCAAAAACTTTTGAAACCCCTTTTAGTTGTATGACTGTGTCCGCCATTATTAAAAAAGAAAGAAGGTTTATTATTAAACTTATGTTTCTACTTTAAAATAGAAGCAGTACATTTTCCCTCTCTACAGAGGCATCTTCCCTGCCCACAGTCTAATGTTCCTGGAGTGCATTCAAGACTGCACGCAATGTCACCGCAGGCAGGAGCATTAGCTGATGCAGTACAGATTGAAGAGTGGCAGCATTGCGCAGGAACACAGTCCTTGTCGGAAGCACATTCAGCAACCTCAAATTCTTTCTCAATAACTTTTTCTTTTCCCTCACATTTTTCATTGCCAAAATAATGTATTCTTACCCTGTAAGCTCCCGCGCTCATAAGTTTCCTTGTTCCTGCCTTGTACAATACATCACCACACCTTTTTTCTTCCTTAACCCATTCTCTGCTGTCAATAACCGCCGAATTAACGCACCTTTCAGGCCCGGGATCAACGCATCCATACACAGGAGTATCATTAATGCATTCCCTTATCCCACATCCAAATTCAGGAAGGGTGTTGACTGCAATTTCAGAATTATTCTCCAGTCTGTAAATCTCGTAGGCATACTGCTGGAAATATTCAAAGCCGCTCAAGTTGATGAGCTCTCCCTGAAGATAAACAGCCTTGCCATTTTCATTTGTTTCATCTGTCTTGTTTATTTTGTTTATTTTCCCAGTATCTTTTTCTTTTTTGTTTTCATTGTTCACCATAACAACTGCTGAAACCACAATCGCCAGGATTATAAATACAATCAGAATAACTGTTTCTCTCTTTTTTTTAAATTTTTTAAACACCATTTTCTTTAATTTTCTTTAATTTTCTTTAATGTTCTTTAATCTGAACCATTTCTAAATAGTTATCTTTTTAAATATTTTACCACTCCTTTTAGGTATGATATGTGAAATCTGTGGAAAAGAGATTGTTGGGGAAGCATACAGGATAAGTATTGAGGCAACAGAACTTACAGTATGCAGAAACGATTCTGTCTACGGCAGGATAGTCCGCAGAATAAATGTTTTTGTTGAGAAAGAAAAGAAAAACACAACTCAGGTTCAAAAAGGGCGGGAGCAGAAATCTGAAAGCAAGATTCTCGGCATAATTCCTGATTTTCACAGGATTGTGAAGCAGGAAAGGGAAAAGCTGGGCTTGAGCCAGGAGGAGTTTGCAAGAAAAATATCTGAGAAGGAATCCCTGTTAAACAAGATTGAATCAGGCAAGGTAAAACCCTCAATGGCAATTGCCCATAAGCTTGAAAAGGCACTGAAAGTCAAGATAATAAAAGAAGTAGACGAAGAATCAGTGCTTCCAATCACCAAGAGCGAGGAATTCACAATAGGTGATGTAATAAGGATAAAAAACAGGAAAAAATAGCAGTCAGGACAATGCTTTCTTACAACTACTTTCTTACAAAGACATAATACACGTCGTCATATTTTTTCTTGAACGCAAGACTGTAGTTTTTCTCCATGAATTCAAGCATTTCATTTTTTTTCTGTTTGCATTTTTCATCAAAGCAGGGGTAAAAATTTTCGTTGTAGACAATTGCCGATGCATTCATTCTTTTTTCCAGGAAAATTTCATAGCCTTCATCAACAGAAAAATAAAACGGCTCGATCTTGGCGTCAGAATACGACGCGATTATAGGATCAGTTGTCAGCAGATACCCTTCTTTTGGATAATTCATTCGGTATAATTCTGTTGCTTTATCCGGCTCATTTTTCAGAACCCAATTGTAATATCCAACATCCCTGCTTAAAGTCAATGCGGAGAGGGCAACAATAATCAGCAGAAACAGGGAAGCAATCATTTTGAGGTTCCTGATTTTTTTCCACAAGAAAACAGTGCCAAAAGCAGAAAGCAGGCTTATGTACGGAAGTAAAATTATTGAGAATCTTA